>JANOPL010000132.1:0-3863 GCA_031421835.1 Hyphomicrobiales bacterium
CATCAACACTTCTGGTTCGATGTTGCGGGTTATTGGCTCAATGACAACGCGAATGTCTTCGGCTGATTCATCGCGAATATCGCCCAGTAGCGGCAACTTCTTGTCATTCAGCAGTTCGGCGACCCGCTCAATAAGCTTTGACTTCTGCACCATGTAGGGAATTTCGGTGACGACGATGTGCCAGTTGCCGCGGCCCAAATCTTCCACACTCCAACGGGCGCGTACCCTGAAACCACCCTTGCCTGTCCTGTAGGCTTCGATAATGGACTCGCGGCCATCAATGATGATGCCGCCGGTTGGAAAATCCGGGCCAAGAACAAACTGACATAGTTTTTCAACGCCAGCATTGGGTGTTTTGATCAAATGCAATGCCGCATCACACAGTTCAGCGGCGTTGTGTGGAGGAATGGACGTCGCCATGCCCACGGCAATGCCGGTGGCCCCGTTGGCCAGCAGATTGGGAAATGCGCCTGGCAGCACGACAGGCTCTTCCACAGAGCCATCATAGTTCGGGCGGAAGTCAACTGTGTCTTCGTCAATGCCATCAAGCAACAGTCCGGCGACAGCCGTCATCCTTGCTTCGGTGTATCGGTAAGCCGCTGCACTATCGCCATCGATGTTGCCAAAGTTTCCCTGTCCATCGACCAACGGGTAACGCGACGAGAAGTCCTGAGCCAAGCGCACAAGCGCGTCGTAAATCGATTGATCGCCGTGAGGATGGTAACCACCCATGACGTCGCCGACGATCTTTGCGGATTTTTTGAACGCGGAATTGGGATCGAGGCGCAAGATGCGCATGACGTGCAGCAACCGGCGATGCACTGGCTTCAAACCATCTCGCACATCGGGCAAGGCACGGTGCATGATGGTCGAAAGCGCATAGGCAAGGTAGCGTTCTTCGAGAGCATGTTGAAGTTCGATGGGTTCAACAGGTGTTGGCGGTGTCGTGGGGGGCATTGGTTTTTTCATGATTCGGGTGGAAATATAGCTGATTTGAGAGACAGCGTGCGGCTGACACCCACCCCTGCCCCTCCCTCAAGGGAGGGGAGAGTTTACGAGTAACCCCACTCTCTGCCGCCCCTCCCCATCAAAATTCACCTCATCCAACCACGCTTCAAACCCCGCCCTTACCCGCGGCCAATCCTTGTCGATCATTGCGAACCAGGCGGTGTCCCGGTTCCTCCCTTTGATGATGTAGTGTTGGCGGAACAGGCCTTCGAATTCGAAGCCGAATCGCGCAGCCGCTTTCCGTGACGGTGCATTCAGCGCGTCGCATTTCCATTCCAGTCGTCTTACGCCCAAGTCATCAAAGCAGTGTCGCATCATCAGGTAGATGGCTTCTGTGGCCTCGCGGGTTCTTTGCAGTGCGGGGGCCATCCAGATGTTGCCGATTTCGATTGAACCGTTGGGCGCGTCCAAGCGCATGAAGGCACCCATGCCGAGCGCCTCTCCCGTGTTGCGTTTTACAAGTGTATAGAACCACGGGTCTCGCGCGGCTTCTTTGGCCTTCAGCCACTCCAGAAAAGCGGCTTCATTGGCGAAGGGGCCGTAGGGCATATAAGTCCAGATGTCGCCGTCCGGGTCTTTGCCCGCGAAAGAGTTCCACAGCGCCACGCCGTGATGGGCGACGCTGAGCGGATCAAGCCGCATCCAGCGTCCGTGGAGCGGGCGCAAATCAGGTGCCGCACCTGTTGGCAGCGGGTCGACGAGGGGGCCTATGGGGCGGTTGGTCATAATGTCATCCTGATTGTATTTGGCGCTTTATGCCTGAAGCGCTAAGCGGCTTCCATGACCACTTTGCATGACGCAGGCCAAGCCGCACTGACAACCCTACCCGCCAATCGAAGGATTTTGGGCTTGGACCTTGGCACAAAAACCATTGGCCTCGCCACCGCGGACGTCGAGGGACAAATCGCAACACCGCGTGAAACCATTGCCCGCTCTAAATTCACACTTGATGCGAAACTGTTGCTGGACTTTGCAGCACGCGAAAACATCGGGCTTATGGTCTTGGGCTTGCCGTTGAACATGGACGGCAGCGAGGGCCCACGCGCCCAAGCCTCCCGCGCCTTTGTGCGTAACCTGTCGAAGCTTACGGAAATCCCCGTGGTTTATTGGGATGAGCGCTTGTCCACTGTCGCTGTCAATCGCGTGATGCTGCAAGCTGATTTGTCCCGCGCCAAACGCGCCGAGAATGTCGACAAGTTAGCGGCGGCCTATATTCTGCAATCGTTTCTGGATGCCTGCGCCTAGGCGCCGTCCATCCGCAGCCATGAAGCGGGGATGATGTCACTGACATTGTGCTTTGCTTCGTACGCCTTCGAAAACCAATGGCGCGGCGCAATGACGGTTTTGTCGGGGTTGCGATTGAGCCACGCCGCCCACCAGCTGAATGTGCTGTTGGCGATAATGTGGTGTTGGCACGCCGCCATCGCCATCATGGTCTGAAACGGCGTTTCGCCCGCGTCGTCGTGAAAGCGTAAAAGGGCATCAGCGGGCAGCAAATATCTCGCCGCTTTGGGATCATCCGAGAAGACGCGGAATTGCGCCTTGGGATTAAGGCTGCAAAAATGTGCAATTGCCTTGGCGTAATAGCTTTGATCACAACTGCCCTTGAACTTGGCGGCATTGGCAATGGTGAGATAATCCGTGAGGCGAATGTGGATCGCGATCTCGCTGGTTGCGGGGGGCATGAGCGATGCAAAATCCGCGCTGATCAAATCTGCTTGGTCCGCAAAATAACGCTCGGACATCCAGACGCCGTGCAGATATTTCGGCATGGAGACATCAAGCCACGAATCCTGAAAACCAATATCACGCTCCAGGTAAATCTGCGGGAAGACTGCATGCACAACAGCATTCAAGGGTGTAATTTTCTTCGTCAAACGGTGGAGCGTTTGCAATCGCTTCAACTGTAATCGCAAAGCTGCGGCATCCGTCACACCGTAATTTGCCTGAAACGGCTCCAGTTCAAACCTGCGCTTGTTGCCTTTGCCCTTATAATGGCTGAGATCGAGTGCAAGCGACGAGCCCAGCCGTGCCGCCAAACTGCGCCCCGCCGCATATTGGAACAGCTGGTTCCCCAACCCGCCTGAGAGCCCCACCACAACTGGCTTACCGTCGATCATGCTGAAGTCATGGCGGGGCGTTCACCAAAGATCAAACCAATTGTTGAGAATTGTGGAATCTGTTGCCTGCCCCCCAAGCATGCCCTAAGCAGCGCCTTTAATGACATCATCAGCTTCACGGCCCGCCCTGTTCAAGGCCCAGCACTTGCTGGCCATCACAGACCTTTCGCACCTCGACATAACCGCCATTCTGGATTTGGCGCAGACTTATGCGACCAGCGGCAGCGGCACTCCTGCGATGAAGCAAATCCTCGCAGGTCGCACCCAGGTCAATTTGTTCTTTGAAAACTCAACCCGCACCCAGTCCAGCTTCGAGATTGCGGGCAAGCGCCTGGGCGCAGATGTGATGAACATGGCGATTGCCACATCATCGGTGGCCAAGGGCGAAACCCTGATTGACACCGCCATGACCATCAATGCCATGCACCCGGATTTTCTGGTGGTGCGCCACCAGTCGTCGGGAGCGGTGGAGTTGTTGTCGCAACAGGTGACCTGTGCCGTGTTGAATGCAGGAGACGGCCAGCACGAACACCCCACGCAAGCGCTGCTCGACGCACTCACCATTCGCCGCCACTTTGGTCGCTTGGAAGGTTTGACCGTGGCGATCTGTGGCGACGTGCTGCATTCGCGGGTTGCCCGCTCCAACATTCATTTGCTGTCGCGCATGGGGGCAACGGTCCGGGTAGTTGCACCCTCCACACTTCTGCCTTCAGGCATCGCCAACTTCGGCGTCGA
>JANOPL010000133.1:0-8476 GCA_031421835.1 Hyphomicrobiales bacterium
GGCGTGGTTCCAGGCGGCGGCGTAGCACTGCTGCGTGCCAAGAAGGCCGTTGATGCCCTGCATTCTGACAATGCCGACATCATGGCTGGCATCAAGATCGTGTCAAAGGCGCTTGAAGCTCCTCTGCGCCAGATCGTCGAAAACGCTGGCGTCGAAGGCTCCATCGTTGTTGGCAAGTTGCTGGAAAAGACCGGCAACTACGGCTTCAACGCGGCAACGGAAGAATACGTTGACATGGTGGCAGCCGGTATCATCGACCCGACGAAAGTCGTGCGCGTGGCCCTGATGGACGCAGCCTCGGTTGCGAGCCTCCTGATCACCACCGAAGCCATGATCGCCGAAAAGCCAAAAGCCCCAGCAGGCGGCGGCATGCCACAAGGCATGGGCGGCGGCGGCATGGGCGGCATGGATTTCTGATCCACGCAGTCAGCTGTATGAAACTGAACCCCGGTGCGCGAGTGCCGGGGTTTTCTTTTTGCCTTGTGCAATCAAGCTGGAAGACGATGCTCCTGCTTTTAATTCAAACTGATCAGGCTTGCCTCTTCATCTCGATACGGATGCCATGAATTTGTTTGCCCGACAGATTGTGAACCCGCCCTGCAGGCTGCGGTGCCATGTTGACAACCAGGCAGCCCTTGCCGTTCCAGGCTTTCAAGGCTTGCATCACTTCGCGGTTGGGAGGCAGCACTGTTCCATCGGGAGCAATATCGTGGACGGGTCCTTGGATGGCGTCGAACACGAAAACTGATGGCCAGCGGTGATGGTGCAGGGGTTCCTCGTCATCCGATTCCAGGATTACTCGAAGGACCCGCAGGTTTTCATTTTCGAACAGAATAATATGTTGCTTGGGTGCCGCAGTAACAGCGTCAAGGGCAGGGTCCCAGTCGCGTGGATTTATGCTGGATTCAACGTGTGTCATGGGAATCTCCACAAATAAGAGGACGTTGGTAACAACTATTTTGGATCGATCCAAAATAAACTTCACACATTTTTCGGCGCGCGTCAATTATTTTTTGGATCGATCCAAAAAATGTGCTACTTTTTGAAAAATTGAGATATTGCTCTGGGGGTGAGATGGCAGTTCGATTGATTGATGTTGCGCGCGCGGCCAAAGTTTCCCGCAGTACCGCGTCCAATGTCTACGCCAATCCAGACCGCGTCAGACCACAACTGCGCGAACGCGTTGAAGAGGCTGCCAAGGCTCTTGGCTATGCAGGCCCTGACCCCAAGGGCCGCATCCTGCGGGCCGGAAAGGTCAATTCAATCGGCGTCGTCGGGCCGGGCCAGTGGGGGGTGGCCAATGTGCTCCGCAGTCCAGTCTTTGTGCAGTTTCTGCAGGGCATTGCCCAAGTCTGCGACGAAGCAGGGGCCAGTATGGTGCTTTTGCCGGACGTTCCCCATGCCAGGGGCATTGGCTCAGCAATCGTGGATGGATTTATTTTTGGACGCATCGAACAATTGGACCAACTGGATTTGGCCCATCGCCGGCGCTTGCCGTTTGCAGTTGTGGATTTCAATGCAGGACCGGACGTCAATGCAGTAATGGTCGACGCGCGCGCCGGTGCAAAGTCGGCTGTTGAACATCTGATCGCACTGGGGCACCGTCGCTTTGCTATTGTATCATTCATGCGCGGCATTGGCCCGGCAAGTGTGTTGCCGCCAGCGGTCGGTCGCGATCTTACAGGGGTAGGCATACAGATTGACCAAGAGAAACTTGCAGGTGCTATGCAGGCCCTCGCCGAGGCAGGCCTCAACATTGATGATGTTCTAATCGTCCACGCGGAACCATGGGACGAAACCGCCGCCAAACTGCTTCTGGATTCAGCGCCAGATGCAACGGCGATCTTTTCCTTTTCAGCCATGCAGGCGATTGCCGTTATCAACGAGGCACGCCGGAGGAACATACATGTACCCGATGATCTTTCAGTCGTCGGTTACAACGACATTCCGGAAGCAGCCTTGTGCAATCCGCCCCTGACAACACTTGACTCACGGTCCACGGAAAAGGGTCGGATAGCGGCCGAATTTGTGCTCGCAGGCAAAAGCGGGCGGCGGCACGTGTTGACACCAGAACTCATCGTCAGGCACTCAACGGCAAAGCTGCGCGCACACGTTGACTTGGATAAACAACTTAGGAGATAAAGGAAGATAATGGGACGTTTCCATTTGATTTGCCCCATTCACCCAATCTCCACATACAACTTCCGCCCCAGCGCCGTAGCCGCCCGTTTGAGCGTGCTGAGCGTCACCAATTTGTTATCCGGATCAAGCAAGCGGTCCAACTGCCGACGGTCTGTTTTCATGATTGAGGCCATAACGGTCTTGGTGATGCCTACTGCCTTCATGCCCTCGGCATTTTGCCATGCCAGAACGCGCTTGGTGGCCACGTCCTCAGCCTCGGCAAGCGTGGCTTGCTCTGCAAGAAAGTCGTCAAAACTTTCCGAGCTGATGCGGGCCTACTACTCCGCCTTCCGCCCCACGTGCGCGCGCAGTGCCGCATTGATCCGGCTCTGATACCCTGCACCTTGCTGCTTGAACCAATCCACCACATCCGCATCTAACCGCAACGTCAGCTGCTGCTTGATCGGCTTGTAGAACACGCCGCGTTTCGCGTCTTTCCAGTCAAGCTGCTCCGGGATATCTGAGAAGTCGATATCATCGTCTTTGATCGTCTCAAGCTTGGCCAACATCTTCCGCTGCTTGGGGGTCAATTGATCAGAAGTCACCTTGCTCATATGCTTTCCTTTCCTGGCGCGATGCTGGCCGCGCACTGATGATACGGCCCGGACTTGAACCATCCGGTGACGTGTGAACGACGAACAGAACATTGTTTCCAACTTGGCCGATGGTTTGCCAACGTTCCTCTTCGAATGAATCTCGGTCAAGGCGCGAAGCCGAAAGGTCATCGCGAAAGACCAACTCAGCCACGCCAAAATCAATGCCGTGCTTGGCAAGATTGCTCCGGCTTTTATTTTCGTCCCAAGTCCAATCAGCCATTACTATTCCCGTAACTCCAATTATGTAGTTACACAACTATATCTTGTCAAGCCGGTTCAACTTCGAAACCCAAAACTTTCCCCTTGCCTCGTCCCCCCGCCTTGCTAAGCTTCTAAGACCCGTGATTTATTCACGTTATAGTCACTCTCCCCGTGTTGAGATAAGGGCGTAAGATGCAGTTGTGGTCGATGGCGTGTGAGAACTTTGAGGCGGGGGTGCTTTGGGGTGACAACATGCGGTTTGACCCTCATGGCCATGATGAATTTGTGGTCAGCACCAATATTTGCGGCAACGAAAATTTCCGTCTTGATCAAAAATCCATGCAGGCTGAAACCGGAACCACGACGTATTATAATCCCGCACAAATCCAGAGTGGTGCAGGCACCAACAAGCTCGTCAGTCTCTACCTGCAGCATGACATTTTTCAAAAAGACTTTCACCTCGCGCAAGACATCAATTTCGATAACCCGGTGCAAAACTGCTTCGCAACACTTGTTGCGATGAAGCAGTTGCAAACACACATTTTGGCGGGCTCGGAGGCGGGCATCATTGAAGAGTTGGGTTTGAAGGTTTTGCAAATCGGTTTGCTGAACAACGCCAGTTGCAAGTTTGAAAAAGTTCCAGGCCGCAAAGACTGGCGGGTGGAGCGTGTGAAGCAAAGACTGCAAGATGATCTTGCGGAAGCACCTGATTTGAAGAGCCTGGCCCGCGAAGTGCGTTTGGCGAAAGCCACACTCATTCGCATGTTTTCTGCGGCCACTGGTTTTCCGCCAGTCACATGGCAGCGCGCGCGGCGTTTGCAGCGCGCCCGCAGCCTGTTGCGCTCCGGGCACCCAATCGCCTACGTCGCCATGGATTTGGGCTTCAGTGACCAACCGCATTTGTGCCGTCAGTTCAAAAATGCTTTCGGCATGACGCCCGGAAAAATACAGATATGTCACTAGCGTTCAAGACGCTGAACCGCCGCCCCCACTAGCCTTTCCCCAGCACTAATCCGATGTGGCCATCGGCAAGCGACTGGGGAATGACAATGGATCGGCATCGGTTTGAGTCTGGGGTACAACTGCATTTGCAGGGTCTGTCGTCAGACGTGACGATGGATTTGCGCACTCAATTTCAGCGCGATCAAGTTGTAAAACTCGGCCAGCTTGTGCCGCCAAACATTGTCTCGCAGATTCAAAGTGAAGCCAGCAACCTGCTGGCGCAACATGGCAAGCGCCGCGACCTGACCCTGAAGGCCACAGGTGGAACGCCGCGCTCTTACACTTCGGTGGACCGGGACAATATTCACCATCACAACGGCAGCATTCGGAGTTTTTTTGAAAGCGAAGCCGTGCGCGAGTACCTCGGCGACATTGTGGGTGAGCCGGTGTTCCGGGTGCCCTACGAACCTGAGGAATATATCATCAATTCGCAAAACCAGTCAGGTGATACCCATGGCTGGCACTTTGATGATTACACCTATGCGTTGATTTGGCTGGTGGATGCGCCCGGTCCTTTCGATGGCGGGCGCGTGGAGTTTGTGAATTTTACAGAATGGGACAAGGCGGCACCACGCGAGCAATTGATCTCATTGCTGTGTGAGCGGACGGTGCAAAGCCTGCACGTGCCCGCTGGGAGTTGTTACATCATGAAGGCGCGTTATGCGCTTCACCGCGTTGCGCCGATCTTGAATGATGCCACACGCACCGTCATCGTGTTCACTTTTGCGTCGCAAGCCGATCTCAACGACCAGACAATTTCCCATGAAACCATGGAGCAGATTTACGACCTTCCCGAACACACTCAATTGCTCGAGCCCGTCTGAATGACCGCACGTCGCAAGGGCTATGGATCATGACCCAGTCCCTCCTGTGGTTTGCGCTGGCTGAATTCATTTTCTGTCTGACGCCGGGCCCCGCGGTGTTTCTGACAATCTCCCAGTCCATCCGCTATGGTTTGCTTGCGGGTTTGGTTGTGGCCTTGGGTGTGGTGACGACCAACATTTTCTATTTCATTTTGTCAGCCCTCGGCGTCGGCGCGGCCCTCGCAAGTTCGCCCATGGCCTTTGCCGTGCTGAAATATTGTGGCGCAGCTTATCTTGCTTACACGGCATTTGATGTTCTCAGAAGCATGTGGCGAAGTAACGTGGCGGAAATTTCAAATCAGGCGCCACCACCACCGGTGCGGTCGCGGAATTTGCGCAGCGGCTTTATCCAGGCGGTGTTGATGCAAGCAGCAAACCTTAAAAACATCGTCATCTTTATCGCAATCATTCCACAGTTCATCGATCCCAATCAATCAACCCTTCTTCAGTTTGCAGCGCTCGGAACAGTGTCAGTCCTGGTCGAGCTGCCAGTCCTTGCAGGTTATGCTGTGCTGGCCACAAGGCTTGCGGCTTTTGTTAAAAACAACGGCTATCAGAATTACCTCGACGGGCTGTCTGCCGTGGTGTTGCTGGGCATCGCGGGCACGCTGGCACTCAAATAGCCGGGTATCATAAAGCAACTTCTGCCACTTTACCGTGACCGTTGAAACATGTTACTCCCGATGCGGGGCACAGGAGAGTTATGATGCGGTTCTTGCAGGCTGTTGCCCTATTCTGTCTTGCGATATGCGCAAGCGTGTCAGCCGGGGCGGCCTCCCGTGTCGCACTGGTGATTGGCAACGGCGCCTACACCAACATCAATCCGCTGCCAAACCCTGCCAACGACGCGTCTGACATTTCCGCCGCGTTGGAGAAACTCGGTTTCACCGTCTATGGCGGCAATGATCTAGACTACACCACCATGGGGGCCAAGGTTGGAGAGTTTGCCGACGCAGCTGCCGATGCAGATGTGACCCTGTTTTTTTATGCCGGACATGGTGTGCAGGTGAACGGGCGGAATTATTTGATCCCCGTCAATGCCAAATTGGAACGCGAAGCGACATTGCTGTTCGAAGCGATTGACTCGGAATTGGTGTTAGGTGTGATGTCTGGCCCGGACAAGACCGCCATCGCCTTGTTGGATGCGTGCCGTGACAACCCGCTGCCCCGCAGCGTTGCGCGCAAACGCTCGACAGCACTGGCCCGCGGCCTTGCCACGCCGACAATGTCCGGCGGTGGAATGTTGATTGGCTTTGCCACCTCGCCACAGGAAACAGCGGCTGATGGCACGCCGGGCAGTCGCAACAGCCCGTTCACCCAAGCCCTTCTGAAACATATCAATACACCCGGGCTCGAAATTCAATCCTTGATGACGCGCGTGAAATCTGAGGTTTATGTCTCAACCAAAAAAGAACAACAGCCTTGGCACAATTCCAGTTTACGGGATGAATTTTATCTGGTGCCGCAAGTCAAAACTGAAGCTGAACAACCGCCAAAGGTTCCAATCTCTCAACGCTCTTCTGCAGAAACAGAATGGGACGCGATCAAAAACAGCAAGAGTGCCGCAGTGCTCAATGCCTTCATTGCCAAGCATCCGGACCAAGCAGTGTATCTGGCGCTCGCACAGGAACGCTTGGAGGAATTGCAGGCGCAAAAGTCTACTGCGGTTCTCGACAGCCTGTTGATCGAGAAGAAACCGAAGCAGGGTGCCAAGGATTTGATCAAGGAACTGGCCTTGAACCTTCCGGCTGAAACACCAAAAGTTCCAGATCAACGACAGGCCAATAACGACTGGACGCTGCAGAAATTTTTTGAAATAGCAAAGACCGCCAACGCCGGTGAATCGAAGTACGCTTTGCTGTCGCTGCCAAACGTGGACATTCCTGCCCCAACACATAATGCAGGATCGAAAACGCGCGGCTTTAAGTTGACGAAAACGGCTCAAGCCCCAGCTCTTGAGGCGTTGTTGGCGTCCAATCCACAACTAACCTTCAACAAAGAAGCAACGACGACATGCTTGCTGCACTGGGTTGATCGCTGCCCGTTTTTGAGTAGTGCGATGTTTGATGGATTATCAGCCGCCATGAATGCCGCCGACCTTGACATCATGAACGGTGCCAATAATTTTTATGGTATCAACCGTATCGCTGGCAGTTCAGACTATTTGATCACCAACAATCCAAAGTCAGGAAACGGAGAAGTTACAATTGCCGCCGCCATTGTTTCAGAAGGCTTGAACGTTAAACAGGTTTTTGCATTTGACGTGACACCATCAAGACTGGGCGCTTTGGCTGGCAGCCCCGACGCCGACATTCTGCTCACATGGTCAGCTATGGAAGGCGATGACCTTTACGTGTCTTTTGACGCGACGCACCGCTGCACTGACGGCCCTCGCAAATTTGGCTTCATGGTCAAGTTTGCTGTGTCAGATCGCATTGTAAAATGGGTTAGCCCCTTTAGTGTAGTCGATGCCAATTTCGTTGTGCACGGCGACTATGTTCTATCGTCCAACGGCGGCAGTTGCGTTGATGATTTTGTTTACAAGTTGAACAAGAATACAGGCGAAATTCTTGGCCGCTTCAAGACACCATCAGCTGTTGAGCATATGGACTCGAGCAGCGGCTCCCTGGTGTTGCAGCTTTATGATGGTGCGGCAGCCTACCAATTGGACTAGCCTTTAACCGCAGCTTCAATTGCGGCAATGTCCATTTTTGTCATCTGCAACATCGCAGCAAAGGCGCGGGCTTTGGCAGCTTCGTCGGGTCCAGTCAAAGCCTTCATCATGATGCGCGGCACGATTTGCCACGAAAAGCCCCAACGGTCCTTCACCCAACCGCAGGCTTGCGTTGATCCGCCATCACTCATGTGTTCCCAAAAGTGGTCCACTTCGGCCTGGTCCTCGCAATAGATCATGTAGGAGTTGGCCTCTGTCGGTTTGAACATCGGCCCGGCGTTCAGCAATTCAAATTGAACACCGCCGAGCTCTACACTCACCATCAGCACCGAGCCTTCGGGCCCATGACTGTCCTTGCCGTGGCGGGTGATGCCAATGATTTTGCCGTCGGTGAACGCTTTCACATAATGCTGGGCAGCGGCCTCAGCATCTGATTCAAACCATAACATCGGGGTAAGTTTGACCATGATGATCTCCTCACGCCACGGGCGCACCAAGTTGCACGAACTGTTCAAGTTGCTTCAAGGAATCCTGCCATCCCAAATGGCACATCTCCATCGGGATCACGTCAGGCACGCCCGCCTGCGTGATCGATACATCCGTGCCGCTCATGACTTCTTTTAAAATCACGGTGACGATGATGTCACCTTTGAGATTGGGATCATCAAACACATCGTTGTAGTGCAGCTTTTCATTGGGAACGAGTTCGAGGTAGGTGCCACCAAAACTGTGGCTGTTGCCTGAATCAAATTCCGTGAAGGTCATGCGAAATGTACCGCCCACCTTTGCGTCGAGATGGTGCACCGTGCAGGTATATCCAGCAGGTGCAATCCATTTGCACATCGCCGCAGGGTCCAGAAAAGCTTTGTAGACGCGTGAGGGTGGTGCGCGAAATACGCGATGGAAGTTGAGTGTGTAGGGCATGTTCGTTCTCCTATTTGGTTTCGCTGATAAGTTGA
>JANOPL010000134.1:0-12456 GCA_031421835.1 Hyphomicrobiales bacterium
ACATCGAGATGAGCAGCAATCCGAAAGCCGGAACCAGCAGCCAGAAGGAAATGTTGTTCATGCGCGGAAAGGCCATATCAGGTGCGCCGATCATCAACGGCACAAACCAGTTGCCGAAACCACCAATCATGGCGGGCATGACCATGAAGAAGATCATCAGAAGCGCGTGGCCGGTGACGAACACATTGTACATGTGTTTGCCGGCATCCAGATTGTCCATGCTGGAGCCGTAGACCATGTTGGCCAAACCATGGAAATACTGAATGCCAGGTTCTGCAAGTTCCACACGCATCATGACTGACAGCAGGCCGCCGATGATGCCCGCGGTGATGGCGAACCACAGATACATGGTGCCAATGTCTTTATGGTTGGTGGAATAGACGTAACGACGCCAACCCGTCGGGTCGGCGTGGTGGGCGTCATGTGTGACGTGAGCTGGGGCCATTTTTGTTGCCTCTCGAATGAAATCAGTTTTGGGCCAAAGCTGGCTGTTTCGCCAACTTCAAAGCCAGAATGAATTTGGTTGCTTCTTCAACGCTTGCGGTCTGCACTTTGCTGACCCACGCGTTGTAGTCGGCTTCTGAAACCACGTGCACTTCGATAGGCATGAAGGCGTGTTCCTTGCCGCAAAGTTCAGAGCACTGGCCGTAATAAATGCCTTCCTTGGTGGCGCGGAACCAATCTTCATTCAGGCGGCCGGGAATGGCGTCAATCTTCATGCCAAAGGATGGAATGGTCCACGCGTGAATGATGCCTGCGGGATCAGATGTGATGATCATTTTCACCGTCTTGTTCACGGGAACGACAACAGGTGTGTCAGCGGCCAGCAAATAGGGACGGTTTTCAGTTTTGGCTTTGTCTTCCGGCAGCAGGCTTGCAGTAAAGTTTACTTTCGGCTCATCGCCGTCCATGCCGAGGTCCGGATATTGATAGGTCCAATTCCAACCGGGGTTGCCGATGGCTTTAATTGTCAGGTCAGCCTGTGGAATATCGCGTTGCAGATACAACAACCGGAACGAAGGAATGGCAATGATCACCAATATCAAAACCGGGATCAACGTCCACGCAACTTCAAGACCCACGTGATGCGTCGTCTTCGATGGCACAGGATTGGCCTTGGCGTTAAATTTCACCATGACATAAACCAGCAGCCCCAGAACAAAGGCGCAAATCGCAAACATGCCGATGTGCAGATAGTTGATGAACACATTGATATAATCTGCCACGGGAGTAACGGGATCCTGCAAATTCATTTGCCACGGTTCTGCTTGCCCTGCCGCAGCCAAAGCCAAACTTGGCGCAGCAACAGTGGCGGCAGCAAGTGCGCCAGCCAGCAGTTTGAAATTCTTGGTCATTCGTGCCACTTCCCTCTAAAAACCTTCAGGCCTCTTGCTTGAAACAAGCAAGCTTGCCCGATACCGGGTGCCATGAGGCCACCTTAGAACCACAATCTTACTCCAGTCGCAACTGATGGCCGACGCGGCAAAACGTCTTGGCAGACTGGGATTTCAGGGCAACCGGATTTTCGCCTCAATTCAGGGGAATTTACGGTCCTTAGAGCCCTACTTGCCAGTGCCGCTTGCGGACGGTAAGAGCGACCTCGTCTACGAACAAGGATACGTTATCACGTGAGAATCAGTTCATTTTCAGCAAGCCTCGCACTTGCCAGCCTGTTGGCGCTGACGTCTTCAGCTTACGCCCAGGACACCAAGGTTGATCAGCCATTGCCTGAAGGGGAAGCTGGTGCCTTTGGACCCCGTGCAGGCGCACAGCAACAGGGCGGTGCACAGCAACAGCCCGAGGGCCCAAAGACTGAGACTGTTTCCACCCACGGCAAATGGGCTGTGCAGTGTACTGAATTGCCTGCGGAAGCTGGCGGCAAATCTTGCGGCATGATCCAGAACACAAAGAACGACAAAGACGAACGCATTGCAATTTCTGTTGTTGTTTCGCGCGTCAAGCGGGACGGAAAAGCTGTGACATTCATGCGCATTCTCGCACCTGTCGGGGTTTATTTGCCAACAGGCATACCCATGGAAATTGATGGTACGGCCTTGCAAACCCGTATGCAGTTCAGCCGCTGTTTGCCCCGCATGTGCGAAGGCTTTGGCGAAGCCAGCCCTGAAACCCTGGCCAAGTTTAAAAAAGGCACGGATGCCACGTTTTATCTCTATGACCGTCCGGGCAATGGTTACCCAATGAAGATTTCACTGGAAGGCTTTGGTGCGGCATTGGCGGCACTGGATAAGTTGTAATTCATCCGCACAATCTCCGATAAGTGAAGTGCCGGGCCTTTTCGTGTCCGGCTTTCATGGTTATGTAGGGACCTTAACAAGGATGCCCCCATGCCATTGCCACTGACCGACATCTCACCAGATTTGACCCTCGAAGCGGCCCAGCAGTTGATCAAGGATGCGCTGCAGGGGGCTGACGATGGCGAGTTATTTATTGAAAAACGCCAGACCGAAAGTCTGGGCTTTGATGATGGCAAGCTGAAATCATCCAGCATTGATGACACCCAAGGTTTTGGCCTGCGTGCTGTCACAGGCGAAACTGCGGCTTATGCCCATGCCACTGAATTGTCTGCTGCCGCCCTGAAGCGCGCGACATCGACTGCGCGCGCCGTGTTAGGTTCAGGCAAGGCTGTAAACATTGGCGAAGCGCCCCAACGCACCAACAGTGTGCTTTATGGTGATCACAATCCTTCAGAGGGCTTCGCATTCTCCGACCGGGTGAATTTGCTCGAGGCTGTCAATGCTTATGCACGGGGGCTCGATTCCAAAGTGCGACAGGTCTCGGCCTCCGTCAGCACGGATTATCAGGACGTGACGATCATCCGCGCTGATGGTGAAGTGTACCGCGATGTGCGACCGCTTTATCGTTTCAATGTCGGCATCACCACTGACAATGGCAAAATCCAAGGTACGGGTGGCGACGGTTTCGGCGGCCGTGGCATTGTGCAGGAGTTGTTGACGGAAGCGGCATGGAAGGCCGCGACGGATGAAGCATTGCGACAGGCCCTCGTTGCCCTGGAGGCGGACGCTGCACCTGCGGGCGAAATGGATGTGCTGCTGGGGCCCGGCTGGCCCGGCATTCTGTTGCATGAAGCCATTGGCCACGGGCTCGAAGGTGACTTTAACCGCAAAGGCACGTCGGCGTTTTCGCAACTCATGGGTCAACGCATTGCCTCTGATGACGTCACGGTGGTTGATGACGGTACCCTGCCCGACCGACGCGGCTCCATCACCATTGACGATGAAGGCACGTCATCCAATTGCACGACGCTAATCGAAAACGGAATACTCGTCGGTTATATGCAAGACCGCTTGAATGCGCGCTTGATGGGGGTGAAACCCACAGGTAACGGTCGCCGTCAATCCTACGCGCATATTCCATTGCCACGCATGACCAACACTTACATGTTGAACGGCAAGCGCACGCCGGATGAAATCCTGGCGTCGATGAAAACCGGATTGTTCGCCAAGTCCTTTGGTGGTGGACAGGTCGATATCACCTCAGGAAAGTTCGTTTTCACGGTCACAGAAGGCTATATCATCGAAAACGGTAAACTCACACGGCCCGTCAAGGGGGCCACACTTATTGGCAGCGGTGCGGAAGCGCTGAAGCGTATCTCAATGGTGGGCAATGACTTGGCATTGGACAAAGGCATCGGCACGTGCGGCAAGGCGGGGCAAGGTGTGCCCGTTGGCGTTGGCCAACCGACTTTGCGCATCGATGGCTTGACAGTGGGCGGTACGAAGGCGGCTTAAAACGATGCCCCGCCCGTCCCTCGTCATATTCGATATGGATGACGTGTTGTGCCATTACGAATTGGGAAAGCGCTTACGCTACCTCGCCGAGATTGCCGACACGACAGCGCGAGACGTGCGGGCGGCATTGTGGGATTCTGGTTTTGAGGGCGAGTCAGATGCAGGTGGCTATCCTGATCCTGATCTCTACCTTGCGGAATTTCAGAAGCGCTTGGGCTTTCCCTTGACGCGTGAGCAGTGGCTGGCAGCACGGCGCGAGGCCATGACACCCCGCGAAGATGTGTTGGCGATTGCGAAAGCCATCAAGCCAGACGCTACGATAGCCATCTACACCAACAATGGACCATTGGTAAAAGACCACGTTGACTACTTACTACCAGAAGCCGGCGCTGTTTTTGATTTGCGGTTTTGCTCTTATGAATTCGACACCAAAAAGCCGGACCCCGAAAGTTTTACGCGC
Organism: Hyphomicrobiales bacterium; assembly: GCA_031421835.1. GTDB lineage: Bacteria > Pseudomonadota > Alphaproteobacteria > Rhizobiales > Aestuariivirgaceae > Aestuariivirga. The sequence continues at coordinate 4,231 of JANOPL010000134.1, forward strand.
CTTGTCAAACACCTGGGCCGCGCGCCCGGAGACTGTTGGTTCATTGACGACAAGAAATCAAATGTGCAGGGTGCACGGCTTGCAGGGCTGTTAGGCCATCATTTCCGCCATGCGGATGTGTTGGCGCAGGACGCCAAAACATTGGGATTTCAAGTTGAGTAACACCACCCTGAATGCGCCGTTTGTAACGGGTTCCACCATGCGCCACGTGGTGACGATGACGCTGCTGGGCGCTGTTGGCCTCATGTCGCTGTTCATTGTTGATCTGGCGGATCTGTATTTCCTCAGTTTGCTCGGCAACAATGAAATCACCGCGGCCATTGGCTATGCGGGCACGGTGAGCTTCACCAATTTGTCGATCAGCATCGGCATCGGTATTGCTTCGGTGGCCCTGGTGGCACGGCAAGTGGGAGCCGGAAACCGCGAGCGGGCGAAAGATTTTGCAACCACATCCCTTTTGTTTTCAATTTTTCTCTCGGCAGCCTATACGCTGATCATTGCTCTGTGTGCGGAGCAATTCTTGAGTTTTCTTGGCGCCAAGGGTGAAGCACTTGATCAGGCCAAGCGTTTTATCTGGACACTGTCTCCGGGCTTTGTGATGCTGGCAGCAGCGGTCAATCTTTCATTTTCACTACGGGCCCTGGGCGACGGCCGGCGCGCCATGTACATCACCTTGTCGATGGCCATTCTCACGGCCATTGCCGACCCTATTTTTATTTTCTGGTTTGATATGGGCATGCAGGGCGCAGCCATTGCCAACGTCATTGCGCAAGGGTTTGGCTTGCTGATCGGCCTGCACGGCATGGTCATTGTGCACAAATTTTTACGCAAGTTTTCGTTTGCGGATTTGCGGCGTGACTTGAAGCCCATCTGGTCCATTGCCTTTCCCGCCATGCTCACGCAACTGGCTACGCCCTTCGCTGTTGCTTACACAACATATTCAGTCGCACCATTCGGCAATGAAGCGGTTGCGGCCTCGGCCATCGTCGGGCGTTTGGTGCCCGTGGCGTTCGGCATGATTTTTTCCCTGTCGGGCTCAGTTGGCCCCATCATCGGGCAAAACTTCGGCGCACTGAAGTTTGACCGGGTGACGCAAACGTTGATTGATGGCCTGAAGTTCTCAGCTGTTTATACGTTGATCACCTCAAGCCTGCTTTTCATTTTCCGCAATCAAATTGCCGACACATTTTTGGCCTCGGGGCGCACGCGGGAGCTTGTCGTCTTTTTCTGCACCTATGTGGCGTTGAGCTGGGCTTTTGCCGGGGCACAGTTTGTTTCCAACGCGGCATGCAACAACCTTGGCAAGGCCAGTCATTCCACCTGGTTCAACTGGGGCAAGGCCACCATCGGCACCATACCCTTCGCCATGGTGGGCGGGCATTATTGGGGCGCCGAAGGGGTGATGGGTGCGATTGCCTTAGGCTCGGTGATATTTGGCATTGCATCGGTGTGGTGGGTGTTTAGAATTGTGCACCAACTCAAACCGCAGAAGTAACACATGTCGATTCTTGATATTTTAGACGCCGCTGAAGGCGGAAAATTTTTCGCCAATGCCGCGGCTGCCTGCGGCCTTGATGAAGCCACCGCGCGAAAAGTTTCGGCCAAAGTCGCGCCTGCGATTGCCCAGCGCATCAAAGATAAATCCGCCGAAGACCCGGACGCCTTTGAAAACCTGTTGGACATGCTGGAAGAGGACGGCGATGTCGATTTGTCGGTTGAAGGTTCACTCACTGATCAAGATGCACAATCGGACGGCGCCTCCATTCTGAATGATCTTTATGGGTCTGCCGCCGAAACCAATGCGGTGTTCAAAGGCTTGGGTGGCCCGATCGACAAAGCCGCACTTTCCACGCTGACGTCAATCAACGCGGCGGCTGTATTGGCGGCATTGGCCTCGCTCAACGCAACAAAGCTAAGCGATGGCGCGTCGCAAGCCGCTGATACCTCGGGCGGCGGTGGTGGTTTCTTTTCTGTTTTGATTGCGGCGTTGCTGAAAGCTTTCATGCAGAGCGCACAACGACAGCTCGCGCCAAAACGTCGGCGTCGTCGTTACACCAGTTATTACGGCCGCCGCGCGCCTGTGCGCCGCCGGGCCAAGCGCGCGGTCGGGCTTGATGATGTGTTCAAAGAAATTCTCGGCGGACGTCGCTGAGCAGTTCAGGAGAAAGTAAAATGGATCTTTCAGCCATCGGTCGTCAGTTTGGCCTTACCGAAGAACAGACACGCGCGGCCTTTGATGCGCTGACACCCGTCGTCGCGTCTGGTGTGCGCCGTTCCGCCCAAAGCGAAACCGGCTTGCAGGATATTCTGTCGTCGGCCTTGAATGGCAACCGCGGCGACAGCTTCGACAGCGCCACCACATCCGGCAATGACGTGCTTGGCCAAATCTTCGGATCGAAAGATGTGAGCCGTGGTGTGGCGCAGCAGCTCTCTGCGACGTCGGGCATTGGTGCTGCCGTGTTGAAACAATTGCTTCCCATCGTGGCTTCAATCGTCATGGGCCAGGTCGCCAAGAAAATGGGCGGCGGTGGCGCATCATCGGGCGGTGGCGGAGGCCTTGGTGATATTCTCGGCGACATTTTGGGCGGCGGTCAACAGCGCCAACAACAACCACAATCCGGTGGCGGTGGTCTGGGTGACATCCTCGGTGATATCTTGGGGGGCGGTCAGCAACAGCAAGCACCATCGACACAAGGTGGATCGCTCGAAGATATGTTGAAGGACATATTGGGGGGCGGTGCCGCACAACAGCCTTCTGAAGAGGCTGTTACCCATGGCCGCAGACGGCTTGACGACGTGTTGGGCGGCGGCACAAGGCAAGGGTCAGATGCCGATATTTTGTTGGACTCAGTTGAGCGTTCAGTGAGACGACGTTAAAACTGCTGACAACAACTGACATCAGGTCAAAGTATGATGCTTCACCGAAGGAGGACCATCATGGCTGACGAAAATCCGAATATCATCTCCCACGTTTCGTTGGGGACAAATCAATTCAGTAAGGCGCGACAGTTCTACGTTGATGTGCTCGCAACACTGGGCTGCCGGATTATCATGGAACACCTTGGAGCCGTTGCGTTTGGGAAACTATACCCCGAATTCTGGTTGCAAACGCCTTATGACCAAGCAGCCGCTTCCACTGGCAATGGAACCCATGTGGGGTTTTTTGCGTCTTCGCGCCATGAGGTTGATGCATTTTATCAAACTGCCTTAGCGGCCGGAGCCACCACTGATGGTGACCCCGGACATCGCCACGAATACGGCGAGCCCTATTACGGCTGCTTTGTCCGTGACCTCGATGGGCATAAGATCGAAGCCACGTTTTGGGATATGGGCCTGGCGAAAAAGTTGGGCATGGCTTGACTGGACTAAGCCCGCATTCCACCCTTCCGTGTCCGCTCTTCCAAGGCCAGTGCGGCGTTGATCGAGAGCGGCAGGTTGGCGGCCCATTCCACTTCACCGCGCAAGGTTCCGGCATCGTGAAGTGCGCGGTCATCGAGCTTCAACAGCCCGCGCACAGCGCGGCGGGCCTGCCAGTTTTCATAGGTGCGGGCCACAAAGCTGCTCTGGGACAAGTCGCGGGCTGAATGGACGGACAGGCTGAGATCGTAAGACATGGCACAGTTTCTCCTCTTGGCAGAAATGTTATTTTTCTGCCGTTTCAATGATTTGCTTCAAACTCTATCGTTTGCTGATGGTGCCGTTATGCACGATTTCTATTGATCAATCCAACAAATGTATCTTATACTACTCATCAATTGGAGTGATGTGATCATGATGCCCCATTTAGATGTCGATCAGTTGAAGACCTTCCTTGCCATTTCAGATTCCGGCAGTTTCACCCGTGCCGCCGAGGAGGTGAACAAAACGCAATCCGCCGTCTCCATGCAGATGAAAAGGCTGGAAGAGCAGTTGGGCCGCCCCCTGTTTTCGAAAGACGGGCGTGGCACCAAATTCACGCGGGACGGCGAGCGCCTGATTGATTTTGCACGGCGCATTGTGGCTTTGAGCGACGAAGCGGTATCGGCTTTCACCAAGCCTGACATCACCGGCACGGTGCGCTTTGGCACACCCGATGATTATGCCGAATTCTTTCTGCCTGTCATCCTGGGCCGCTTCGCCCGCACCCATCCGCAGGTTACGGTCGATGTCGAATGCGTGCCATCGAGTGATCTGGTGGGCCGCACCGCGCGTGGTGAAATCGACATTGCTGTCGTCACCTTTGGCTGCAAGGCGGAAAGCACCGACGTCATCCGCCAGGAAGAACTGGTGTGGACCACCTCGACCCGGCACGCCGCCCACGAACTGCCTGTCATTCCCATTGCGGTTGCCCCCTCAGGCTGCAGCTGGCGCGCCATGATGACTGACGCCCTCGACAGCATCCACCGCCCCTACCGCGTGGCCTACGCCAGCCCCAACGCTTCGACCATCAACGCCACAGTCGTCCAAGGCCTCGCTGTCGCAGTGATGCCCGAAATCTGCATGCGCCCGGGCATGCGGATACTGACGGAAGCTGACGGCTTTCCCAAACTGGGCACGTTCGACATCGGGTTGGTGTTCAAACCGGGGCGGAAGAACCCGGCGGTGGAAGCCCTGGCGAAGCATGTGCGCGAGGGGTTGCAGAGTACGCGGTTTGCGATTGCGGCGGAGTGAAGAGCCGCCTTGCTTGTATGTTTAGAGATATATTATCTTGTTGCACGATTTCCCCGTTTTTATTTTGTCGTTTTAATTCAGTAATTAAAGAAAAACTGCATCACGTTTTTGGAATTTCGTTGCTTCTAGCTTGACAGTTTCGACTTTGCGGCATTACGTTGGCGTCAACAGAGATTTATAAAAATGCTCTGGTTCAGACGGTGCTCGCATAGTTTTTGAACGCAAATTTCACACGAATTATTTCTGTCTATCCGTTGCCACATTGGAGGTCAAAATGACTATGACAATGGCTGTCGTGCGGTCTGCTCTTGATTTCGAAGAGCCAGACTATGAGAGCGCTAAATCTCTTGGTCATGCGGCGCTGCCCTATCTTGAAGAGTTGGCTGCAAGTGAAGATGTATTGTTGGCATCGAAGGCGGTTTATCTGGCTGGTCTTATCAACGGTGAACTTTCATCTACAATCCTTCAGCGGGCAGCAGTTCATAAAAACTCTATTCTTCGCGCAACTGCTGCTTCAATTATTAGCCAATTAAGCAACAAAATTTCTAACAAACTCTTTGTAGCTTTATTGAACGACAGCGATTTGGGTGTGCAAAACATTGCCTTAAAATTTTTACCTGCCGACCTGAGCAGCGAAGTGATGCAATCTATCGAGCAGCTTGCGCACGGTCACTCTGAACCGACAATCAAAAAAATGGCAGCTGACATTCTCCAGCAAAGTTCACGGGCTCGCAATATGGGCAAACTTGCAACGCCTCACGAAAAGGCAACAGGAATGGGGAGAGACCCGACAGTTGCAGCAACCGAACTCGGCATGGGACAAACCAACAAGAGCAGCGAAATGGGAAGCCCAACCTCAAATGAATTTGCTGTTGCGAACGGCATGAGTCGCCAAAGTCTGAAAATTCCAATCGGCATGGGTGCTGCCGCGGAAAATAGTGCGATTGGAAAAACTTCAGATGCAGCACTTTTTTGGGAAAAAGCCGCTTTGGCGTGGGAGCGTGCTGCGGCTGTACACGACGGGGGGATAATCGGAAAGACTGGAAAAAAGTCATGTGGGTGTGGCTCAAACCCACGGTGAATTATGATCGAAAATCCATAAACCCTTGCAAACAGGTATGTATGAGGTGTCATCATGGGCAGCAGTGTTCCGCAACTCTCCGTCGTATCCCCGCTGGCGCGGTACCCAAACCATCTTGATATTTTTGTGGTCGGCGAAGATGGCGGAATATACAGTTCGTGGTGGGATCAAGGTGATGCAAGGCAGCGTTGGAACCTATGGTTTCGCATTGGGCCTGATTGGGCAAACGTGCCAACGGGTTCCCAAGTCACGGCAATTTCACGCAAGCCCGATCAAATTGACCTCTTCGTCGTAGGGCATGATGGGGGTATTTACAGCACATGGTGGAACCCGAGTGATGGTTGGGAAGGTAGCCACAATTGGTTCCGCATCGGACCAAATTGGGCGAATGTTCCCCAACGCTCAGTCGTAACAGCGATTGCTCGCACGCCTGACCAGATTGACCTGTTTGTTGTTGGTCATGATGGCGGTATTTACAGTACATGGTGGAATTCGAGCGATGGCTGGGAGGGAAACCATAACTGGTTCCGTATTGGGCCCAGTTGGGCGAATGTGCCCCAGCGTTCCGTCGTCTCGGCAATTGCTCGAAATCCAAATCAAATCGACTTGTTTGTTGTCGGCCACAATGGCGGCATCTACAGTACCTGGTGGAACCCCAACGACGGTTGGGAAAGTAACCACAATTGGTTCCGCATCGGACCCGAATGGGCCAACGTCCCGCACCTTTCTGTTGTATCAGCGATCACTCGTCACCCACAGCACATTGACCTGTTCGTGGTGGGTCACAATGGTGGAATATACAGCACGTGGTGGAACCCCAATGATGGTTGGGAAGGGAACCATAACTGGTTTCGCATCGGACCCGAGTGGGCAAATGTTCCCACCAACTCTGTCGTCACAGCAATCACCCGAAATCCAGTTGCACTGTCAGACAATGTTCAGATCTCGACGAATATTGACTTGTTCGTTGTTGGCCATAATGGTGGCATTTACAGCACATGGTGGAACCAAAACGACGGCTGGGAAGGAAACCACAATTGGTTCCGAATAGGACCTGACTGGGCAAATGTTCCCCAGCGTTCTGTGGTCACCGCCGTTTCTCGCAAAACGGATCAAATCGACTTGTTTGTGGTTGGTCACAATGGAGGTATCTATAGCACGTGGTGGAATCCAACTGATGGCTGGGAGCGCAATCACAACTGGTTTAGGATCACCAGCGAAGACTGCATCCGCATTCATGTGAAATTTCTGGCACCAACAACCACTTTCACTGTCAATCAAATGCTTACGGCTATGCGGCAAGTTTATGAGCCAGCAGGCTTTAGAGTGGAGATTATTTCAACCGAGAACCTGAATCTTCCGCTTTTGGTAAACTTGCCAATTGGCCGATGCGTGTTGGGAGAGACAACCGATGAGCAAGATCAATTGTTTGCAAATCGCAACAACGCTGGCCCGAATGATATTGTGATTTACTTCGTTGCAACAACGATTCCACCCGCCAATGGGTGTGCTTCGCATCCAGACGACCAGCCGGGAGCTGTCGTCGCACAAGGTTGTACGCAATGGACGATGGCACATGAAATTGGACACGTACTTGGTTTGAACCACGTCGACGATCCGCGTCCGCCTGATTCGGACGCACCTCCGGCGCTGTTTGATCGATTGATGACTGGCCGAGGAACCACCAATATAACCAATCCTCCGCCTGATCTAACCGCAGACGAAATTACAACCATGCGAGAAAGTGATTACTCTGACTCCTGTTAATTCGTAAAAGCGCTGTTGTATTAGGTTCTCAAAAACGCACACATGCGTCAGGGTTCCTCCTTCATTGATGTCACGTCTGAAAGCAGCTTTTGCTCTTTGAGTCCGGCTGAACTGCTGGTGCAACTTCATACGCAGGACACCGGCGTGATGTTATCATGTGCATTGGCGTTTGCTGCGATGTGGCGGACCATTGCGGTTTTGCGGCTCTTGGGATTGGTGGCGCGCAACTGGCATATTCTTGCCGTTCTGGAGCGCAATTATATTCTTTTCTTGCCGCACCGACCGAATTTGCAACGCTTTGCCGCTTGGCTTTAAACGCGGTTGGCCTGATTTCAATCTTGCTCGATTAAACGCATTTTCCCCTCATGTTTCGCCTTTCGCCCCGACACGCGTGCCCGCCAGGCTTTGAAGCTGCCGGGCTTCAGGTTGCCGCGCATGATGCGGATGACTTCCCCTTCCGCCAAGCCTGTGTCACGTTTAATTTTGTCGAATGACACATCATCGGCCCAGGCGAGGGCGATGATTTCACTGGTTGAGGTGGCGGTTTTCATAACGGAGTTACGCTGCAGGCATCGCCCCGTATCAGTCCGGACTGCTAAAAACCCAACGTCGCCTTCCGCATTTAAAAGCTTGTTGAAGTCCGGGTGCATGTCTGGAGTATCGCGGTTTCTAGCCGATGCACCGCGCGGTGTCAAGTGTTATTTTCCTAGTGAGGGATTTTTATTGTT
>JANOPL010000135.1:0-10420 GCA_031421835.1 Hyphomicrobiales bacterium
AATCAACACTGACGCCTGGGGCGACACTTTTGTGGTTTACATGGGAACCCACGGCGATGCGGGTGCACACCGCGCCGATGTCATCCTGCCCTCCGCCGCCTACACCGAAAAATCCGTGACCTACGTTAACACCGAAGGCCGCCCGCAGATGACAACCCGCGCGGCCTTTCCGCCAGGTGACGCAAAGGAAGACTGGGCCATTCTCCGGGCGTTCTCAGAAACACTCGGCGCTACCCAAAAGTGGAACAACATGGATGAACTCCGTCGCGCCATGTATGCCGTAGCCCCCCATCTTGCCGCTCTCGATCAGCGTTTCCCGGCTGATGCCGCCGCGTTATCCGAGCTTGGCCGTGGCGAAGGTAAAGTCACAAACGAGCCATTTACTTCGCCGGTCAAAGACTTCTACATGACCAACCCCCTCGCACGGGCTTCCAAAACCATGGCAGAATGTTCAACTCTGAAAAACAGCAGAAAACTGCAGGCGGCGGAGTAGCAGCATGAATGAAATGGTGCTTTTCGTTGGTTTGATTGTTCTGCAAAGTGTTGCATTGCTCACAGCCTTGCTCATTGTTGTTGCATTCCTGATCTATGCTGATCGCAAAGTTTGGGCCGCCGTACAAATGCGGCGTGGCCCCAACGTGGTTGGCCCCTGGGGTCTGCTGCAGTCCTTCGCCGACTTGCTGAAATTCGTATTCAAGGAAGTCATCATTCCGGACAGCGCCAACAAAGGCGTGTTCGTTCTTGCACCGATTGTCACGGCGTTGTTGGCTCTTGCAGCATGGGCTGTCGTGCCCGTGGCTGAAGGCTGGATGGTGGCGGATATCAACGTTGGTATTCTTTATCTCTTCGCACTCTCCTCCCTCGGCGTTTATGGCGTCATTATGGGCGGTTGGGCCTCGAACTCGAAATACCCTTTCCTCGCTGCTCTGCGCTCCGCCGCGCAAATGGTGTCCTATGAAGTCTCGATTGGTTTCGTCATCATCACGGTGCTGCTGTGTGTGGGCTCGCTGAACCTGTCTGCCATTGTGATGTCACAACAGACAGGCCTTGGAACAATGCTGGGATTGCCCAATTCATTCTTGGATTGGTACTTCATCCCGCTGTTCCCGATGTTTGTGATCTTCTTCATTTCAGCGCTCGCGGAAACCAATCGCCCGCCCTTTGACTTGGTGGAAGCTGAATCAGAACTCGTGGCGGGTCACATGGTCGAATATTCGTCCACGCCCTACATGCTTTTTATGCTCGGCGAATACACGGCGATTGTTTTGATGTGCGCCATGACGACCATACTGTTTTTGGGCGGCTGGTTGCCGATCATCGACGTTGCGGTGCTAAACTGGGTGCCCGGCGTTATCTGGTTCATGCTGAAAACCATATTCGTCTTCTTCGGCTTTGCCATGGTGAAAGCCATCGTGCCGCGGTATCGTTACGACCAACTGATGCGTCTTGGCTGGAAAGTGTTTCTCCCAATCTCGCTGTTCTGGGTCGTGCTCACCGCCGGCGTTCTCGTCACATTTGGATTGTTGCCATCATGAACTTGTCCCTCATTGCCCGCTCGCTGTTCCTCAAGGAATTCATGTCCGCTACCTGGCTGGCTCTGAAATATCTTGTGGCCCCAAAAACCACGATCAATTACCCGCATGAAAAGGGCCAACTCAGCCCACGCTTTCGTGGCGAACATGCGTTGCGCCGTTATCCCAACGGTGAGGAGCGCTGCATTGCGTGCAAGTTGTGTGAAGCGGTTTGCCCTGCACAAGCGATCACAATCGAAGCTGGCCCGCGCCGCAATGACGGCACACGTCGCACCACACGCTATGACATCGACATGACCAAGTGCATTTACTGCGGCTTCTGCCAGGAAGCCTGCCCGGTGGATGCCATCGTCGAAGGTCCGAATTTTGAGTACGCCACTGAAACCCGCGAAGAGCTGATGTTCAACAAGGAAAAACTGTTGGACAACGGCGACCGCTGGGAACGTGAAATTGCGCGCAACATTGCGCTCGATTCACCCTATCGCTGAGGACGTCTGAAGATGGTTGCAACTATTTTCTTCTACCTGTTTTCAGCTGTAGCTGTGGCTTCGGCAATCATGGTGGTCATGGCGCGCAATCCTGTTCATTCGGTGTTGTTTCTGATCCTGTGTTTCTTCAATGCCGCTGGCTTGTTCATCTTGATGGGCGCTGAATTCCTCGCCATGATTTTGGTTGTCGTTTACGTTGGCGCAGTCGCGGTTCTGTTCCTCTTCGTCGTCATGATGTTGGACGTGGACTTCACCAAGCTCAAGGAAGGCATGGCGCAATATCTGCCCATTGGCGGTGTCATCGGGCTTATTCTCTTGGCTGAACTGGTGCTGGTTGTCGGCACATGGAATATGGCCCCTGAAGCTTTGAAAACCACATCCGCCACACCAACCAATGTGACAAACACTGAAGCTTTGGGCCAGGTGCTCTACACCAAATACATTTATTTCTTCCAGGCCGCAGGTCTCGTACTGCTGGTCGCCATGATCGGTGCCATCGTGTTGACTCTTCGCCACAAGTCAGGTGTCAAGCGCCAGAACGTTGCAGAACAAGTGGCGCGCACACCGGCCATGGCCATGGAAATCCGCAAAGTTGAAACAGGTCAGGGGATTGAAGGATGATCGGTCTTGGACATTACCTTACCGTTGCTGCTGTGTTGTTCACCATCGGCATTTTCGGGATATTCCTGAACCGCAAGAACGTCATCGTCATCATGATGTCGATTGAACTCATGCTGCTCGCTGTCAACATCAACCTCGTTGCGTTCTCGACGCACCTGCAGGACTTGGTGGGGCAGGTGTTTGCATTGCTTGTACTCACGGTGGCGGCGGGCGAAGCTGCCATCGGTCTTGCCATTCTCGTCACCTATTTCCGCAACCGCAACACCATCGAAGTTGACGACATCAACATGATGAAGGGCTGATTGACATTATGTATCACGCAATCGTTTTCCTTCCTCTACTCGGCGCGATCATCGCCGGGCTGTTCGGCACGTCGCTGCTGAAAGCTTTCGGCCACGACAAGGATGTCTACGGCGCGCACCACGATCATGCGCACGCCGCTCATGATCATGACGACCACAGTCACGCTGGCCACTACCACGGCCCCATGTGGCCGATGTATTTGACCACCGCTTTCCTGGTTGTTTCAGCTGTTTTGTCTTGGGTGCATTTCGTTGGCATTTTGCACGAACCGCATGATGAAAAAATCGAAGTGTTGAAATGGATATCTTCCGGAGCACTGCAAGCCAATTGGTCGTTCCGCATCGACACTCTGACTTCGGTCATGCTCGTGGTGGTCAACACCGTGTCGGCTCTCGTGCATATTTATTCGCTCGGCTATATGTCCCATGACGAACATCAGCCGCGCTTCTTCGCCTATCTGTCGTTGTTCACCTTCGCCATGCTGATGTTGGTGACGTCTGACAACCTCATCCAGATGTTCTTCGGCTGGGAAGGTGTGGGTCTCGCGTCTTATTTGCTCATCGGTTTTTGGTTTAAGAAACCAGCTGCCAATGCCGCAGCGATCAAAGCCTTTGTCGTCAACCGTGTCGGTGACTTTGGCTATGCACTTGGCATTTTCGGTTGCTTCATGGTGTTTGGCACGGTCGAATTTGACGCCATTTTCCGCGCAGCACCTGAAGCCGTCGGCAAAACTATTCACTTCCTGTCGTGGGAACTCGATACGCTCACAGTGTTGTGCCTGTTGCTGTTCATGGGGGCCATGGGCAAGTCAGCGCAATTTCTGCTGCACACCTGGTTGCCAGACGCCATGGAAGGTCCGACACCTGTTTCGGCCTTGATCCACGCTGCCACCATGGTGACAGCTGGCGTGTTTCTTGTCGCCCGCATGTCGCCACTGTTTGAACTTGCACCTGTGGCGCGTGACGTGATCATCGTCATTGGTGCCATCACCGCGTTCTTTGCGGCAACTGTCGGGCTTGTTCAGAATGACATCAAGCGAGTCATTGCCTACTCAACCTGTTCGCAGCTGGGCTACATGTTTGTGGCGCTGGGCGTAGGGGGGTATGGCATCGCCATATTCCATCTCTTCACCCACGCTTTCTTCAAAGCCCTGTTATTCTTAGGGGCAGGCTCCGTCATTCACGCCATGGGTGGTGAACAGGACATGCGTAAAATGGGTGGCCTTGCACCTCATATCCGCATAACGTGGGCAATAATGCTGATCGGCACACTGGCGCTGACGGGCTTTCCGTTCACTGCAGGTTATTACTCTAAAGATGCAGTGATTGAAGCGGCTTATATGTCAGAAGCTGGCCCGCACATGTTTGCCTTTGCGTTGCTCGTCATTGCTGCCTTCTGCACCAGCTTTTATTCATGGCGGTTGGCGTTCATGACCTTTAACGGTCCAACCCGTGCCGACAAAGACACCATCGCACATTCCCACGAAAGCCCGATGGTCATGTTGGCGCCATTGTTTGTTTTGGCCCTCGGTGCGCTGGTTGCCGGTGTGGTGTTCGCGCCATTTTTTATCGGCCACGAACAAGCACTGTTCTGGGGCAGTTCAATTGCGCGAACCGAGATCGTGGATAAAATCCATGATGTGCCGATATGGGTGAAATTCTCACCCTTCGAAGCCATGATCGCGGGCTTCGTCTTGGCTTTCTTCTTTTACATCCGAAACACATCGCTTCCGGGCAAACTGGCCGCGCAACATTGGCCAGTTTACCAATTCCTGCTCAACAAGTGGTACTTTGATGAACTCTACGATTTCCTTTTCGTGCGCCCCGCCTTCTGGGTCGGCCGTCTGTTCTGGAAGCAGGGCGATGGTGCCGTGATTGACGGGTTCGGACCCAACGGCATCGCCGCCCGTGTGAGCGATGGTTCAGGCCTCATCACCCGCCTGCAAACCGGTTATGTCTATCACTACGCTTTCGCCATGTTGATTGGTGTGGCCGCAATTGTTTCCTGGTTCTCGTTCGGAGGCGCACACTAAATGGATTGGCCTGTGCTTTCCGTTATCACCTTCCTGCCGCTGCTGGGCGTCATTGCCATTCTGCTGGCCAAGGGTGATGATCTTGCCGCTGTGCGTTACGCGCGCTATGCAGCCTTGTGGACCACCATCGTCACGTTCCTTGTTTCGTTGTTGATACCCTATCATTTTGTCAATGCAGAGTCGGGTTTCCAATTTGTTGAAAATGCCGCGTGGCTCGGCGGCTATGCCAATTACCGCATGGGCGTTGACGGCATTTCCATGCCGCTCGTCATCCTCACCACGTTCCTGATGCCGATTTGTATTCTGGCGTCGTGGTACGTCGACAAGCGTGTCAAGGAATACATGATCGCATTTCTCGTGCTGGAATGCCTGATGATCGGCGTATTTTGCGCCCTCGACATCGTGCTTTTCTACGTCTTCTTCGAAGCCGGCCTGATCCCGATGTTCCTGATCATCGGCATCTGGGGTGGAGCGCGCCGCGTCTATGCATCGTTCAAATTCTTCCTCTATACGCTGTTGGGCTCGGTGCTCATGTTGCTCGCCATCATCGCCATGTATTGGCATGCGGGTACGACTGACATTGCCGTGTTGTTGTCCAACCCGAAAACCTTCCCGCCTGAAATGCAGACCTGGTTATGGCTTGCCTTCTTCGCGTCCTTTGCCGTGAAAATGCCGATGTGGCCGGTTCACACTTGGTTGCCGGACGCGCACGTTGAAGCGCCAACCGCAGGCTCCGTCATTCTTGCGGCCATCTTGCTGAAAATGGGTGGCTACGGCTTCCTACGCTTCTCGCTGCCCATGTTCCCGGATGCGTCACTGTACTTCCAGAACTTCGTTTACGTGTTGTCCGTTGTGGCTATTGTCTACACGTCTCTGGTAGCCTTGGTGCAAGAGGACATGAAGAAGCTCATTGCTTATTCCTCTGTCGCCCACATGGGCTTCGTGACGATGGGCATCTTCTCGATGACGCGCCAAGGTGTGGATGGCGCCGTGTTCCAAATGATCAGCCATGGTCTTGTGTCGGGCGCGTTGTTCCTGTGTGTCGGCGTCGTTTACGACCGCATGCACACGCGGGACATTGCGGCTTATGGCGGACTTGCCAATCGCATGCCACTTTATGCTGGTATCTTCATGCTCTTCACCATGGCCAATGTGGGCTTGCCCGGAACCTCCGGCTTTGTTGGTGAATTCATGACACTGCTGGGTGCTTTCGCCAGCAACACCTGGGTTGCCTTCTTTGCCACAACCGGCGTGATCTTGTCCGCTGGTTACGCGCTCTGGCTTTATCGACGCGTGGTGTTCGGCAAAATGGAAAAGCAGAACCTCGAGTGGATGCCTGATGTTACACGCCGAGAATTCGCAACTCTGGCACCACTCTTGGTGTTGACACTGCTGTTTGGCATTTACCCTGCACCGATTCTGGATGTGATCGGTGCCTCCGTTGAAAACCTGTTGAAATCTCTGCCTGCGGCTGCCGCAAGCTTAGCGATGAAGTGACAAGACCATGATGAGCCTTCTGCAATCTGCTGATGCTGTAGCCGCGCTTCCGGAAGTGGTGCTGGCGATGTTGGCCGCGGCCTTCTTGATGGTGGGCGCGTTTTCCAAATCAGAGCCCTACAAGCTGATCCAGTGGTTAAGCATTGCCGCCTTGGCACTCACAGCTCTTTTGGTTTGGGGTGCATCGGGAGAAGACAAAGTAACGGCCTTTGCAGGTGGCTTTATCGTTGATGATTTCGCGCGGTTGATGAAGGTGCTGGCTCTCTTCGGCGCTGCAGTTGCCATTTTGCTTTCAGGCAAATTCCTGAAGCGCGTTGAGATGGCGCGATTTGAATATCCCATCCTCGTTTTGTTTGCCGCCATCGGCATGATGATGATGATTTCGGCCAATGACCTGATTTCCCTCTACATGGGCCTCGAGCTGCAGTCCCTTTCGCTCTACGTTGTCGCCGCCATTAACCGCGACAACGCAAAATCGTCAGAAGCAGGCCTCAAATACTTCGTCTTAGGCGCTCTGTCGTCGGGCATGCTGCTCTATGGCGCGTCACTGGTTTACGGCTTCACCGGCACGACAACGTTCTCCGGCATCGCCGAAGCGCTTAACGCCAACGGCTCCAGCCTCGGCATTACGTTTGGGCTTGTATTCATTCTCGCAGGGCTCGCCTTCAAAGTCTCAGCGGTTCCTTTTCATATGTGGACGCCGGATGTGTATGAGGGCGCACCGACACCGGTCACAGCGTTTTTCGCATCTGCCCCGAAAGTGGCGGCGATGGCGTTGCTCGTCCGCGCCATGGTCGGTCCATTCAACCAACTGGTGAGTGATTGGCAGCAAATCATTGTTGTAATTTCGATCTTGTCCATGGCACTGGGCGCATTTGCCGCCATTGGCCAGCAAAACATCAAGCGCCTGTTGGCTTATTCCTCTATTGGACATATGGGCTTTGCGCTTGTTGGTTTGGCCGCTGGAACGCAGGAAGGCGTGTCGGGTGTCGTCATCTACATGATGATCTATGTGCTCACTACCTTGGGCGTCTTCGCCTGCGTGCTGGCCATGCGCCGCCAAGGACTGCAGGTCGAAACCATTTCCGATCTTGCAGGCCTCGGGCGTACCAACAAGGGATTGGCCTTTGTATTGTCGATGTTGATGTTCTCCCTTGCAGGCATTCCACCTTTGGCTGGTTTCTTCGGCAAACTCTTCGTGTTCATGGCTGCTGTAAAGGCGGGTCTCTGGGTTCTTGCGGTTCTTGGCGTTCTCACCAGTGTCGTTGGAGCGTTCTATTACCTCCGTATTGTCAAAACCATTTACTTCGACGAACCGGCCCCTGCCTTTGATGTGATGGACACCGAAGTGAAATGGGTGGCCTATGCATCGGGTGCCTTCGCAATGCTCTTCGTGTTGTTTGCATCGCCGTTGTTGAATCTCGCAACCGCCGCGGCGAAGTCTCTGTATTGATCCCAACCCGCCACTACCCAACAATCGATTCGACCAACCTCGAAGCACACCGTTTGTTTCAAGCGGGTGACCGTGGCCCGCTTTTCATCCTCGCCGACGAACAGACGGCTGGCAAGGGCAGGTTGGATCGCCAATGGGCTTCATTTAACGGCAACTGCTATTCAACACTTCTCATGCCGATAGAGGCGGATCTGAAAACCGTACCTGAAATTGGGTTGGTCGTAGCTGTCGCAGTTGCCGATTTGGTGCACCAACTCAGTACACGCAAACCCATGCTGAAATGGCCCAACGATATTTTAATCGACGGCAAGAAGCTTGCCGGAATATTGTGTGAGATCATTGCAACAAAACCCCTCACCATCGCGTTGGGTTGCGGCATTAACGTCGCCCATTCACCTTTTGGTTTGGCCTATCCCACAACGTGTCTTGTTGCAGAAGGTGCCGAAATTGATCGTGACGGAGTATTCAAACTCTATTGCGCAGCGCTGTTGCACTGGGTCGATATATGGAATGGCGGACAAAACTTCAGTGCGATCCGTCAAGCCTGGATGCAAAGTGCCATCGGCATCGGCGAAACTGTGACGATGACAACAGGCACACACCACTTGACCGGAACCTTCGAAGGTATCACAGAGCAGGGGGCCGTGCTGCTGAAACCCGCAGTCGGACCTCCACAGATTTTACACGCCGGTGATTTGCACATCCCGTCGTTGGCCAAATTGAGAAACGGACATACATGAACGCGAAACGCCGCAAAGATCAAACCCCGGAACTTGTCATGCTGCCACTGGGTGGTACCGGCGAAATTGGCATGAACTGCTATTGTTACGGCACGGGAACCGAACGTGACCGCCAATGGCTGATGGTGGATTTAGGTGTCAAATTCGGCGGCGAAAAAGAGCCTGGCATTGATGTCGTATTGCCAGATATTGGCTACATCACTTCCAACAAGCGCGACCTGGCGGGTCTCGTCATCACCCATGCCCATGAAGACCACATTGGCGCTGTGCCATGGCTGTGGCCACAGTTGGAATGCGATGTCTATTGCACCCAATTTGCGGCTGAGTTGTTAAAGCTAAAACTCAAGGAACATGGCCTTGAGGACCAAGTACCCGTTAAAATCATTGCCCCCGGCAAGCCGTTTCAAGTTGGTGATTTCAATGTCGAGTTTTTGGGAGTCACGCATTCCATTCCGCAATCGAACGCCCTTTTGATCAAAACCGCCGAAGGCACTGTGGTGCATTCGGGCGACTGGAAAATTGACCGCACACCCATCCTCGGTCAACCGATCGACGAAGCAAGATTTGCTGAGATCGGCAAAGCGGGTGTGGATGTGTTGGTGTGCGACTCAACAAATTGCCTGCGCGAAGGTTTTTCGCCATCAGAGCGTGATGTAGCCGCCACCCTCACCGAGATCATTACCCACGCCAAAGGCCGCGTGGCTGTGACCACATTCGCCTCCCACGTTGAACGCATCACCTCTGCCGTGAAAGCCGCGCGTGCGGCGGGCCGCGAAGTGGTCATCGCGGGCCGCGCCATGCGCAACACCATCGAAGCCGCCCGCATATGCGGCATGTTGAAAGATGCAGGCGCATTCCTCGACGAAGACGCATTTGGCTATCTGCCACAGAACAAAATCATGTTGCTTTGCACCGGCAGTCAAGGTGAACCCCGCGCCGCCATGGCCCGCATCGCCGAAGATAACCACCCCAACATTGCCTTGGAGGAGGGCGACCTCGTCATTTTCTCCGCCCGCACCATTCCCGGCAACGAAAAGGAAGTTGGTGCCATCATCAACAACCTCGCCAAGCTGCGCGTCGACGTGATCACTTCCGATGATGCTCTCGTTCATTCGTCTGGTCACCCGCGACAAGGCGAGTTGAAGCAAATGTACGAATGGTTGAAACCTCGCGCACTGATTCCCATGCACGGTGAACCCCGTCACATGTTCTTCCAGGAAAAATTTGCAAAGGCAGAAGGCATCAAAGAAACGCTATTGCTGGAAGACGGCAAGATTGCGCGCTTGTGCCCGGGCCCCGTTGAAATTATCGACCAAGTGTCAGCTGGTGTGATGCATGTCGATGGCAAGTTGATTGTCGATGGTTTGGATGGCCCCGCCAAACAACGCCGCAAGCTTTCGCATGTCGGTATTATCTTCGCGCAAGTGCTGGTGGATGATCACTTGCAGTTGGCCGAGGACATTGAAGTGATGCTTGATGGCGTGCCTCTGACGCTGGAGGAAGACCTCGCCATCGCGGCCGAAAAGGGCTTCGAATCCATGCCCAAAAACCGCCGCAAGGAAGATGAATTGGTGGCGGATGTTGTCCGCAACGCCATCCGCCGCGCAGCCGATATGGCATGGGGCAAGAAACCCGTTGTGAAGGTTATGGTGGCGCGGGTTTAAGTGCTTGGCCCGCACCCACCCCGACCCCTCCCTCAAGGGAGGGGAGAGTGCATACGTACGTTTTTCCCCTCCCTTGAGGGAGGGGCAGGG
>JANOPL010000136.1:0-3846 GCA_031421835.1 Hyphomicrobiales bacterium
GTTTGCTCAGTCACCGTCATTTGCTCAAAGTCTTTTTTGCGCAGCATATCATTTGCGGAAGCCGTATAGGTTGCTTCAACCTCAAGCGTCTCGGCCTTTGGCGAAGATGGTACGTCGTTCTGGTCAAACATCGCCTCGGCCAAACGGCGGAAACCGGCCTGTCGCTTTTTCTCGTCCTGTTTCCGCGCAATCTGGTGATACATCAGCTGCATCAACTGCTCGAGCATCTTGGGCTTTTTCCAGAACACATGAAAAGCTTGATCAAACAATTCCTTGTGCTCGCGCTTCTTGATGAACACGGCATGCAAGGTCCAATAAAAGTCATCGCGCTTGCGAAGTGGCCCTGCGAGGGCTGCATCCAACGCGTCAATCACCAAACCAGGTCCCACGGGAATGCCAGCCTCCCGCAACACCCGCGCAAAATGCATGATGTTATGGGACAGGTGGCCCGAAACTTTGCGGTTAGAGTTGGCGGCGATGGGCAGTTGCATTTCGGCCCTCACCTGCCGCTGCGCGGCGTCCTCTCCCGCAAGCGGGAGAGGTGAAGGCTTTTCACTTCTCCCGCTTGCGGGAGAAGGTGGCGAGCGAAAGCGAGACGGATGAGGGCCGCTATCATCACTTTCCCGCCAATCGCAATTCTTCTTTGACTTGATTGAGCAGCCGTTTTGCTTCTGAGCCTTCCATGCGCGAGATATCGTCCTGGTATTTCAGCAGCACACCCAAGGTGTCATTCACCATTTGCGGATCGAGCGACACGCAATCAAGCTCATGCAGCGCCGTGACCCAATCCAGCGTTTCAGCAACACCCGGCGCCTTGTAGATGTCACCACCCCGCAACGCCTGCACAAAGGCCACCACTTCCCGCGCGAGGGAGTCTGAGGCTTTCGGCCGCTTGGATTTGATGATCGCCACTTCGCGTGCCGCATCGGGGTAACCCACCCAATGATAGAGGCAGCGCCGCTTCAACGCGTCATGCACGTCGCGGGTGCGGTTGGACGTGACGATGACGATGGGCGGCTCTTTGGCCTTTATGGTGCCGAGTTCGGGAATGGTCACCTGGAAATCGGAAAGTACTTCCAACAGAAACGCTTCAAAGGCTTCGTCAGTGCGGTCTAATTCGTCGATCAGCAAAATTGGAGCAGCCCCATCTTCTGCTTCCAGCGCTTGCAACAAGGGCCGCTTGATCAGGAATTTTTCGGCAAACACGTCTTGCCCCAAGCGCTCGCGGTCCAACATGCCTGACGCTTCCGCCATGCGGATTTCGATCATCTGCGCGGCATAGTTCCATTCGTAAACCGCCGAGTTGACGTCGAGGCCTTCATAACACTGCAACCGTATCAGTTTGCGGCCAAGTGCTTCAGCGAGAACTTTGGCGATCTCGGTTTTTCCAACCCCTGCTTCGCCTTCGAGGAACAAGGGCCGCCCCATTTTGAGCGCAAGAAACACCACCGTCGCCAAATCCCGCCCGGCCACATAGCCGTGGGCGGCGAGCAGTGATTGGGTCTCATCGATGTTGGTGGGAATGGCTTTGGGCATTAATTTGCTTTCACTTATTTCTCGCATTTCAGTGTCATTACCGGACTTGTTCCGGTAATCTATCCAGCAACAATCGTGACTTTAAAAGGCGCGCGAAGCGCGCCATTTTCGCTCCACTCTCGTTTCACCATGGATTGCCGGAACAAGTCCGGCAATGACATCGACAGTAAAAGTTTAAAACAAAAAAACCCCGCAAACTCTCGCCTGCGGGGGGGCTGTCAACATCTCTTTACTTCGCCGCAGCAACTGCCCGCTGCGCCATGACCCCGATCAAATGCGCACGATATTCAGCAGAACCATGCATGTCGGCATTAAGGCCGCGCGACTTGGTTTTAATGCCTGCAACGGCATCGGCTTTGAAACTTTTGCCCAAGGCCGCTTCCATTTCGGCGTGGCGAAACACGCCCGGGCCTGCACCCGTGACTGCTACACGTGCCACTCCCTTGGCATCCTGCGCCACATAAACACCAACCATGGCATAGAGCGAAGCCGGGTTGGGGAACTTGGCGTAAGCTGATTTCTTCGGGATCGGAAATTCAATGGCGGTGATCACTTCCGCTGCTTTCAGCGCCGTTGTGAACATGCCGGTGAAAAACTTGTCCGCCGCGATCTTGCGAGAGTCAGTGTGAATGATCGCACCCAAGGCCATGCAGGCTGACGGGTAATCCGCAGCAGGATCATTGTTGGCGACAGATCCACCAATCGTGCCCTTGTGCCGCACATGCGGGTCACCAATGCCACCAGCCAGAGCTGCAAGGCCGGGTATGGCTTTCTTCAAGCCCTTGTCGGCGGCCACGTCGGCGTGGGTTGTCCCAGCCTTCACGACAACCGATTTGGCACCCACTTTGATGCCGCTGTTGCCAAGCCCCGACAGGTCGATAACATCGGTGGGAGACGCCAGTCCCTGTTTCATGGTGGGCACCAATGTGTGCCCGCCCGAAAGGAATTTGCCATCCTTGGCTTTCTTCATCAGTTTCACGGCGTCCGCAACTTTGGCGGGACGATGATATGCAAAATTTTCCATGTGTCGCGTCCCTATTCTGCTGCTTTACGAAGGCCTTGAGCCGCAGCCCAAACCACTTGCGCCGTTGCGGGCATGGAAATTTCTTTCACACCCAACGCGTCGGTGACGGCGTTGATCACGGCGGGCGGCGAGCCAATCGCCCCCGCTTCACCGCAACCTTTCATGCCCAACGGATTGGTGGGGCATGGCGTGCATGTGAAACCAAGGTTGAAGCTTGGCACGTTGGCAGCGCGCGGCATCTGATAGTCCATATAGGAACCGGTCAAAAGCTGGCCTGAGTCATCGTCGTAAACGCATCCCTCATGCAGCGCCTGGCCGATACCCTGCACAATGCCGCCGTGCACCTGACCTTCAACGATCATCGGGTTGATCAGGTTTCCGAAGTCATCAACGCAAGTGTAGTTGGCAATCGTGGTCACACCCGTATCAGGGTCAATTTCCACTTCGCAAATGTGTACACCAGCCGGGAACACGAAATTCGCCGGATCGTGGAACGCGCTTTCCTTGAGGCCAGGCTCTATGTCGGCACCATTGAACTTGTGCGCGACGTAAGCTGACAGTGCCACTTCACCAAAGGCCATCTTTTTATCGGTGCCCTTCACCGTGAAAGTACCATCCTTGAACTCAATGTCGTCAGCCGAGGCTTCCATGACAGCAGCTGCAACCTTTTTGGCTTTGGCTTCAATCTTGTCCAACGCCTTGGCAATGGCGTGTTGACCAACAGCGCCGGAACGTGACCCATAAGTGCCCATGCCGAACTGCACTTTGTCCGTATCGCCATGCACCACTGACACATTGTTGATGTCGATGCCGAGACGATGCGACACTTGTTGTGCGAATGTGGTTTCATGGCCTTGGCCATGGCTGTGAGCACCCGTCAGAATTTCAACCGAGCCCACCGGGTTCACTCGAATTTCAGCCGACTCCCAAAGGCCAACACCAGCACCCAACGAACCCACGGCAGCAGACGGCGCAATGCCGCACGCTTCGATGTAAGCCGAGTAGCCAAGACCACGCAGCAAGCCCTTTTTGGCGGACGCGGCGCGACGGGCCGGGAAGCCCTTCACATCAGCCATATCCTGGGCTTTCGCCATGGACGCTTCATAGTCGCCAGCGTCGTAGCACATGATCACAGGGGTCTGATGCGGGAACTGGGTGATGAAGTTTTTCCGGCGGAATTCCGCAGGGTCCATCTTCAATTCGCGCGCAGCCGTTTCAACCAAACGTTCCACCACATAAGTGGCTTCCGGGCGTCCGGCACCGCGATAGGCGTCAACGGGTGCGGT
>JANOPL010000137.1:0-2150 GCA_031421835.1 Hyphomicrobiales bacterium
CATTCATGGCGAAGGCCTGGAACCATTCGTGCACCAATTCGGTTTCGAACGCTCCAATCTTGTCGCGCGGGAATTGAACTTTGAAGACAAGGAACGCGCGGCCCGATACGTCGATGGCACAGCGAGACAAAGTTTCGTCCATGGCCAGATCGCAAGAGCCGTAACGACGAATGCCTTTGCGGTCGCCCAAGGCCTTGGCAATGGCTTGGCCCATGGCAATACCCGAATCCTCTACCGTGTGATGATCGTCGATGTGCAGGTAGCCCTCCGTCTTCAACGTCACATCGATCAGAGAATGGCGTGCCAGCTGCTCCATCATGTGATCGAAAAAGCCAATCCCGGTTTTAACGTCAAAAACTCCTGTTCCATCAAGATTGACGGTGCAGGACACTTTTGTCTCGGTGGTTTTACGTTCGATTGTGGCTGTGCGCATGGGGCAGACCTTTCTGTGACGGCGCAATAGCAGACTTGAAGGGCCATGACTATATCTTATCAGATCAATGCTTTACGCAATGCTCTTTGCAATACGCGAAAGCCACCTTACATATTGATTCATGAAACTCACTCGTTGTAACAAGAGGTTAATGCGATGACCGAACCCGCCCAGTGGCATGGCACCACGATATTAACCGTGCGCAAGGCCGGCAAAGTGGTCATTGCGGGTGATGGCCAGGTCAGCTTGGGCCAAACCATTATCAAAGGCAACGCGCGGAAAGTGCGGCCATTGGGAACTGGCCAAGTCATTGCCGGATTTGCCGGTGCCACTGCCGACGCCATGACCTTGTTTGAGCGGCTGGAAGGCAAGCTTGAACAATTCCCACATCAATTGACGCGTGCTGCCGTAGAAATGGCAAAAGACTGGCGCATGGATCGTTATCTCCGCCGCCTCGAAGCGATGATGATTGTTGCAGATAAAACAACCTCCCTGGTACTGACGGGGACTGGCGATGTTTTGGAACCGGAGAATGGCGTGATTGCCATTGGCTCAGGGGGAAACTACGCACTGGCAGCGGCGCGTGCCTTGCTGGAAACTGAAATGGATGCAGAAACCATTTGCAGAAAGTCAATGAAGATAGCGGCAGAGATTTGCGTTTACACCAACGGCAATCTGACCGTTGAAATGCTGGATGCAACTTAAACCGCTCTGATGATAACTTCAATTTCTCCCTCCTTATCGTCGTTCCGGTGAAGGCGGGAAACCAACTTCGGTGACTGCTATGGAAGATGAAAAGCAGCCAGCGGTCTACATTATGTCAAGTGGTGCACGTGGAACGCTTTACATAGGTGTCACATCACAATTGTGGAACCGCGTGTCGACACATAAACAAAGCGAGATCAAAGGGTTCACCAAGAAATATTCTGTTCATAGTTTGGTGTGGTACGAACATCATGACGTCATGGAAACCGCAATCAGGCGTGAAAAACAATTGAAGAAATGGAACCGTGATTGGAAGGTTAGAATGATAGAGACTTTAAATTCTCACTGGGTCGATCTACATGATGACATTGATGTCGACAGGCGCTTTGTTGAAACAAAGTTAGGTTCCCGCCTTCGCGGGAATGACGGCCCATAGGAAGAATGATAATTGACAAACTTTACGCCGCGCGAAATTGTTTCTGAACTCGACCGCTACATCATCGGCCAGCATGACGCCAAACGTGCCGTCGCCATTGCGCTGCGCAATCGCTGGCGCAGGCACCAGTTGACCGGGCAAATCCGTGAAGAAGTTACGCCCAAAAATATTCTGATGATCGGGCCCACGGGTGTTGGCAAAACTGAAATTGCACGACGCCTGGCGAAATTGGCCAATGCACCGTTCCTGAAAGTTGAAGCAACGAAATTTACCGAGGTCGGATATGTGGGCCGCGATGTGGACCAGATCATTCGCGATCTGTTGGAAGCCGGTATCGGCATGGTGAAACTTTCGAAACGCAAGGAAGTGGAAGCGCAAGCTGAACTCAACGCCGAAGCGCGCGTATTGGATGCGCTGGTGGGGGCGAACGCATCCGATGCGACACGCGAAAGTTTCCGCAAGAAATTGCGTGGCAATGAACTCAACACCAAGGAGATTGAAATTCAGGTTGCTGATAGTGGTGTGCCGAGTTTTGATATTCCGGGCATGCCCGGTGGTGGCGCATCAGTGATCAAC
>JANOPL010000138.1:0-8381 GCA_031421835.1 Hyphomicrobiales bacterium
TGCCAGGAACGATGGTGGACGGCAAAATGGTGCGCTGGTCAAACATCGGTGGACAGCCATTCGTGCTGACTACATGGACAACCGAACAGCAGACCAAGGAAGCCGTCGATTTCGTGAAGTGGTGGTTGTCGAACGACATTCAACACCAGTTTGCAGCCGGTGGCGGTCAGTCAGCTGTGAAAGCCGTGTACGAAGATCCAAAGTACGTGACCTATCGTCCATGGAACCGCGCCTGGGCTCCACAGCTTGAGTGGCAAAAGGACGTGTGGCACGTGCCACAGTTCTTTGAATTGCTGACCCAACAGCAGGACCAGTTCGACCTTGCCATCACCGGCAAGCAAGACGCGAAGACCACCTTGGACAACGTCGCCAAGTTCCAGCAAGACAAGCTGAAGGAAGTTGGCTTGATTGAGTAGTTGAACATTAGAGAGCGCGCACGATCGCGCTCTCTTACTTTACCAATTCAATCGTCACCCCGGCGAAAGCCGGGGCCAGGCTAATTTGAAACAAGAAAAGCCTCATCCCGGCCTTCGCCGGGATGACGATTTGAAGAGGGTCTTCTGAATTGAACTGCTTTTATGAATTTGCAAAAATATGACGTCGTTCACAAACACACTTCCCGCACCCGCACTCTTTTCCGCCGACGCCCATAACTGGAAACTCGCCCTTCTCGTTGGGCTGGTTGTTTCTGTTTTGGCGATGGTGACCTTGCCCGCCACGGCTTCTTTCTGGGTTGTCGGCATTATGGCCGCCGTGATCGCCGCCGCTTTTGCCGTGAACGCCTATCACCGAAAATATTATGGCGGCTTGCTGGTTGCACCAGCGATTGCTGTTCTGTTTGTCATGAACATTTTTCCGCTGCTGTGGTCGTTGGGCCTTTCATTCTTCGCTTACACTTCCAACAGCCAGTCCATTCGCTTTGTGGGTCTCAACAATTACATCAAAATATTGACCAATGATCTTGCATCGAAAGACAATTGGAACGCGCTGATCAACACCGCAATGTTCGTGGTCATTACCGTGGCCGCGCAAATGCTTGTCGGCTTTTTGTTGGCCATGCTGTTTTCAAAGCAGTTTCCGTTGCGCAAGTATCTGCTCATTCTGGTTCTTACGCCCATGATGCTGTCGGTCGTTGCATCGGGCGTTTTCTATTCTTACTATTACGATCCGACCTTTGGCATTCTCAGTTACGTCATTGGCGAAATCACCGGCAATCAGTTCATCCTGATGGACAACAAGGTGGGTGCTGTTGCAGGCATTGTGTTTGCCGATGCCTGGATGTGGTCACCCTTCGTCATGCTGCTGGTGCTTGCCGGTTTGGTGTCTGTGCCGAAATATCTCTACGAGGCCGCCGCCATCGACCGCGTATCAGCATTCCGACGTTTCTGGACCATCACATTTCCCTACATTCGAGGGCTTTTGATGCTGGCTCTTTTATTCCGCACCATTGAAGCGTTCAAACTGGCGGATCTTGTGATCCTGCTCACCAAGGGTGGCAATGACACAATGACGATTTCCTATCACTTGATCCGTGTTGCCAATGAACAGAACAAGACCAGTGAAGGTGCGGCGATTTCATATGTCATGCTCTTCATGGTGATTGTGCTGACCAATCTTTATCTCTATCTCGCCAACCGCCGGAGCCAATCCGCATGAACGCCATTCTCGAAAATCTCGGCTTCAAAAAAGCCTCAGGCGTTGGTGAAGCGGGCTGGAGCCGCACGTTGCTGGTGGCCATCGTCTCCTTCATCTACTTCCTGCCGGTGTTGATGATCATTTTCACGGCCTTCAAACCATCCGACCAGGCACTCTCGGTTCCACCCACGTTATCGCCCACGTCGTTGTTTGGGTTGATTCCTGATCAATTTGTATTTTCCCCAACACTGGAAAACTTCGGCCAAGTGTTCAATCGGGTGATGACCACAGGCGGCCAACCGGAAGCAACGGGCTTTGATCGGTTCTTTTTCAACTCCTTTCTGATTTCGTCAGTGTCAGTGTTTTTGGCCTTGATCCTCGGCACGTTGGCGTCATACGGATTCTCGCGGTTTCCCTTGAAGGGTAATGACACGTATCTGTTCATCATTCTCACCACGCGCATGTTGCCTGCCATCGTGGTGATCATTCCTGTAATTCTGATGTTCCGCGTCGTGGGGCTAGCAGGCTCTTACATCGGCATCATCATGCTCTACACGGCCTTCAATCTGGCCTTTACCATCTGGATGATGAAGAGCTTCTTCGATGAGCTTTCAACCGATGTCGAAGATGCGGCGCGCATTGACGGCTCCAACGAAAAGAAAGTGTTCTTCAAAATTGCATTGCCGCAAGTCGTGGCGGGCCTGGCCGCAACCTTTGTGTTCGGTCTCATCCTGACCTGGAACGAGTTCCTGTTCGCCCTGTTGTTGACGGGCACCGACACACGAACGGTTCCGGTTGCCATGAACCAGGCCGTCTCATCCGGCGGGCGTGGCACCGATTGGACCTTGCTGGCCGCCATCGAAACCCTGTTCCTCATCCCTGTATTCCTCGTGACATTTTTCTTGCAGGATCATCTCTTGCGCGGCGTCACCTTCGGCACGGTGAAAAAATAATGTCGACAATCGATGTGCGCAAAGTCACCAAGAAATTCGGCGATTTCGTTGCCGTGCGTGATGCTGATTTGAAAGTGGATGCAGGCGAAGTTGTCTGCCTGCTCGGCCCCTCCGGCTGCGGCAAAACAACGACTTTGCGCATGATTGCCGGACTGGAACGCGCAACGGCGGGCGAAGTCGTCATTGCGGGAAAAAACATGAACGAGCTGTCGCCAGAAAAACGCGACATCGCCATGGTGTTCCAGTTCTACGCGCTCTACCCGGCCCTCACCGTAGGGCAGAATATTGCCATGCCCTTGCATTTCGAAAAGCTTTCGAAAGAGGATATGGACAAGCGCGTGATGAAGGTTGCCAAAATCCTGGCGCTGACGGACGTGCTCGACCGGTTGCCGGGGCAGGTTTCAGAAGGTGAAAAGCAACGCGTCGCTGTGGCCCGCGCCATTGTGCGTGATCCCAATTGCTTTTTATTCGATGAACCGCTGTCGCGTCTTGATGTGGAACTGCGCCATTCCATGCTCGGGCAGATCAAGGAAGTCTTGTCCAACCTTTCCAAGGCCACGGTGATCGTGACGCACGATCAGTTGGAAGCGCTGACCATGGCAGATCGCATCGCCATCATGCGCGATGGGTTGATTGAACAGGTCGGAACGCCTCATGATGTCTTTGCCAAACCTGCCAATGTGTTCGTGGCCAGCTTCATTGGCACACCGCAAATGAATTTGGTCGAAGCCACTTTGGCGGGCTTCAAAACGGGCGAAGCTGCAATCAATCTGGGCGGCAGTTCCATCACCCTCAGCATCAATCCTGCTGCTGCAAAATTGAAAAATCCAAAGATCACCCTTGGCATCAGGCCGCGCGCCTTCACAGCCATTGACAAG
The DNA here is from genome assembly GCA_031421835.1 of Hyphomicrobiales bacterium. Classification (GTDB taxonomy): domain Bacteria; phylum Pseudomonadota; class Alphaproteobacteria; order Rhizobiales; family Aestuariivirgaceae; genus Aestuariivirga. Next base: position 3,467 of record JANOPL010000138.1, read on the forward strand.
CCGGCCAAGGATTCTTTGACGGCCCAAGCCGAGTTGATTGAACCCATGGGCGCTGAAACTTTGATCCATGCGAGGCTCAGTGATGGCGGAGAAATCCGCGCAGTTGTCCCCCGTGACAAACGCGTCAAGATTGGGGAAACGCTGCATCTGAGGTTGGACGCCACACAAACCCATGTCTTTGGCGAAGATGGAAAGGCGGTCAGAGCATGAGCGAGCTTGAACCCCAAGGCATGTCAACGCGAACAGCGTTGCGCCTGGAATACGCCATCATCGGGCTTGGCATCGTTGCGCTGTTGATGATTTTCCAACCCTTCAGCATCGGGCTGTTTACCATTGGCGCCATCGTGGTGGTGTTCGCAGGCCTTATCAACAATCTGCTGCCGATGGCGCAACCCGGTGTGCAGGCAAGGTCTGTTGTCACCGTGGCCATGGTCGTGGCGATGATCTTCTGCATTGTGTTGCTGCTGTCGATTGCAGTGGCTTATCTTTACGGCGCGTTTTTCTTGAACCCGCCGAACCCCGAAACCGCGGCGGGCAAAGTGCAATTGAATGCAACACCTTGGTACTTGCACTCGTTTACTTTGAGCATCGCGGCGGTCGGAGCGGTTTTGGCGGGGTTGATCACGTTGCGCACCCGCAAAAAAACCTGAGGGGTCAATATGCGCCCTGATGTTTCAGTAATCGGGCTCTATATTCTGGACATACTGGGTCGTCCCGTCACCCGTATTCCTGAAGGCGGTGGCGTGGATTTCATCGAAGAGATCCGGTTGACAGTGGCTGGCACTGCTGGCGGTACAATTATCGACACCGCGAAACTTGGATTGAAAAGCCTCGCCGTCGGCGCTGTTGGCGATGACGAAAAAGCCGACTGGGTTTTGATGACGATGCAAAAGCACGACATTGATACATCGGTGATGCAGCGGATCAAAGGCGTTCCCACCTCAGCGACGATCCTCAACATCCGCCCCAATGGTGAGCGCCCCGCCTTGCACGTGCGCGGTGCATCGGATCATTTTGATGTGGCACCTGAATTATACGACACTGTGTTTGCTGCACCGATCGTTCACTTGGGCGGCACGGGGCTTCTTAAAAAACTTGATGGCCCGCAAAGTTTGACATTGTTGAAGGAAGCAAAGAGGCGCGGCTGCGTAGTGACCTTTGATTTGATTGCCGCCAACGCTGAAACGGCTGCCATCGTCAAGCCGCTGCTGCCCTTCATCGATTACTTCATGCCGTCGATAGAAGAAGCCAGGGACATGTCAGCGCAGGGAAGCGCTGCCGATTGCGCGAAATTTTATTTGGACTATGGGGCGAAGTGCTGCGTGTTTACGCAGGGCGGAGATGGCGCTTACTACGCCCACAGTGATGGCAGTCGCATCATATCTCCAGCCTATGACATCAAAGTTGTTGATACCACGGGCTGCGGCGATGCTTTTGACGCGGGTTTCATCGCAGCATTGCATCACAGAATGGATGTTGAAACGTCACTGCGATTTGCCCAGGCCACTGCGGCTCTGGTGGCGACAGGCCTTGGTTCAGACGCTGGCATTCAGTCTTTCGAACACACCCTGCACTGCATGAAAACATGGAAGATCAAATCATGAGATTCAAAGGGCGTCGCGCTGTCGTCACCGGCGGCATGTCTGGCATTGGTGAAGCTGTGGCCAAGCGCATCGCCGCCGAAGGCGGGCAGGTCGCGATTTGGGATGTGAATGGCGGCATCAAGACCGATATTTCAGATTTGGCCTCGGTTGAAGCGGCGGTGAAACAGTCGGTGGCGCAGATGGGTGGCATTGATATTCTCGTCAACAGTGCAGGCATCACCGGCCCCACGGTTCCCGTTGATGGGTTTCCGGTTGATGGCTGGTTGAAAACCATGGCGGTCAATTTGAACGGCACGTTCTATACCAACCGCTCCATCATTCCCCACCTGATCGCGCAAAATTACGGTCGCATCGTCAATGTGGCTTCAATTGCAGGCAAAGAAGGCAACCCTAATGCCTCGGCTTATTCTGCGTCAAAGGCTGGCGTGATTGGTTTTACAAAATCGCTGGCAAAGGAACTGGCGAAGACCAACATCACCGTCAATGCCGTGACACCCGCTGCTGTGCGCACTCCCATTTTCGATCAAATGCCGCAAGAACATATTGATTTCATGCTGGCAAAAATTCCAAAAGGCCGCTTCGGCACGGTCGATGAGAATGCAAGCTTGATCTGCTGGCTGGCGTCAGACGAATGCTCGTTCTCCACGGGTGCTGTGTTTGATATTTCGGGGGGCAGGGCGACTTACTGAGCCGTAAAGCCGCCGTCCACCAAAATGTCCTGGCCTGTCACAAGGTCTGACGCTGACGACGCCAAGAATAAAATCATGTCGGCAATTTCAACCGTCTTGCCAAAACGCCCAAGTGGAATTTTCGCTTTCATCGGGTCGCCCTTGGCAGGATCACCCCACACCATTTCTCCCATCGGCGTAAGAATAACAGTGGGACAAACAGTGTTGGATTGAATGTTGTGTTTCGCCCATTCAATCGTCATCACTTTGGTCAACATGTTCAACCCGCCTTTTGACGCGCCGTAAGCACCATGATCTGCCAGAGCCATGATGCCGGACTGCGACGAGACGTTGATGATCTTGCCCATGTTCTGTTTGATCATGTTGGGTACCAGTGCCTGAGCCAACAAAAATGGAGCACGTAAGTTGACCGCAAGGGTCTCGTCCCATTGCGCCATGGTAATGTCGACCAATGGTGCATTGCGGGCAATGCCAGCATTGTTGACGAGAATATCGACGGTGCCAAAAGCAGCGAGTGCCTCAGCAGCGGCCCGCTTGGGCCCATCAATGCTGGCCATATCGGCCTCCACCGCTACACAACGCCTGCCAAAGGATTCAACAGCAGCCTTCACGTCAGCAAGCCCGGCTTTGTCGCGACCAACAGCAACAATATCAGCACCTGCGTCAGCCAATACTTTGCAGGTTTCAAAGCCAATACCTTTGGTGGCACCTGTGACCAAGGCGCGTTTACCTTTCAAGCCGTGACGTTCAATCCAACTGCTCATGATTTGCTCCTGTTCTTCAACACTGCTTCAACGCCTGCAAAGGCCTTCTGATAGACATTCTGTTCGGTGCGCGGGATCAACACAAGATCATCCTGCGGACTTGCATCCCAATCCCCCGTCCACACGCCGAATGTTGTATTGTTTGATGTGACCGGCCAAAGGCGCGGGCCGGAAGCATAGTTCAACCACGGTATTTCAGATTTGGTAATGCGATAGCTGAAGCTGCGTTCAAGGTCTGAGAGATGCAGCAATTCCTCATTCAAATGCCCGTCACCAAAATAAAAATCGCGAATGCCCGAAACTTTGTCAGATCGATGTTTTTTCAACATGTGCATTTTGGTGATCTCGTTGTGCCATGCACCCATGCCCGCAAAATCCCGCATCACCGCCCATACATCTTCGACAGGCGCTTTGATCACGCGCGATGTCCACACCTTGTTGGGTTGGCCGCCCTTCCACCTGACGGCGTCTTTAGGTTTTTGCGGATTGGTTTTGGCGATGATAGCGCTGAGGTTTTTGAAGTTGGTGGCAAACACATCCTTCGACACGATACGCTCATACCTGCCTTCGTCGCCCGGTGCTTCATCAAACGTCGCTGTCCATTCGACAAACGTCTGGTCGGTGGCTGTGACGGGGTAAAGTCGCAGCGTGGCCAGATAATTTTTGACAGGGAAGGCAGGTTTTTCAAAATTGTAGGTGAAGCTGTATTGTGCATCATCCAGCGCCAGCAAGCGTTCGCGGACATGCCCGCCGTCATGCAAATGAAATGAACGCACACAGCCCACGACATCCGCGTCCAACCCGTCTTCGATCTTTGAGCGCGCCACAGCAGGGGCCCAACCGGGCAGTCCATTGAAATTGCGCGCCATGCTCCAAACGGTTTCAACGGGGGCTTTCAGAATGATTGAAGCATAGGCGCGGGCCATGGATTATTCCTCAGAATGAAATGCGCTTGAAGGCGCGGGTCTGTTCCGTGAGTGCAATTTCAACCGGCAAGCGCTCCATTGAGCTAGCGCCGTAAAAGCCGTGAATGCCTTTTGTATTCTGTAAAATGTAGGACGCGTCATCCGGCGATGAAATTGGACCGCCGTGACAGAGGATGATCACGTCTTTCTGCACCTTGCGCGCAGCCTCGGCCCACTCATGAATGAGGGCAGGGCAGTCATTCAATTTCAATGCCGTTTCAGCACCAATTGACCCGCCTGTTGTGAGACCCATGTGCGCGACAATGACATCAGCGCCCGCTTTGGTCATGGCAGCGGCTTCATCAGCGTTGAACACGTAAGGCGTAGTCAGCATGTCTTTGGCGCGGGCCTTGGCGATCAAATCCACTTCATGGCCATAGCCCATTCCGGTTTCCTCCAAATTCTTGCGGAAGGTTCCGTCTATCAAACCTACAGTCGGGAAATTTTGAATGCCGGAAAATCCCATGGATTTGAGTTCATCGAGAAAATGCTCGGTAAGCATGAAGGGGTCGGTGCCATTGACGCCCGCAAGCACGGGTGTGCGTTTCACCACGGGCAACACTTCCTTTGCCATGTCTTTGACAATGTCATTGGCATTGCCGTAAGCCAGAATGCCCGCAAGCGAACCGCGCCCGGCCATGCGGTAACGGCCGGAATTATAAATCACGATAAGGTCAATGCCGCCATCTTCCTCGCACTTGGCTGAAAGTCCTGTTCCTGCTCCACCACCAATGATGGGTTGCTTGGCTGCAATCATGCGTTGGAATTTTTCAAGAATGTCTTTGCGTTCAAAGCGGGGCATGAGGTCTCATTTCTTCAAAGGCAGCAAACGCAGCAGTTGCAAATGCCGGGTCATTGATATGGGCATTGATTTCAATCAGCTTACGCTGGGG
>JANOPL010000139.1:0-11913 GCA_031421835.1 Hyphomicrobiales bacterium
GCGTGATGGCCGAGTGCACCAACTATGCCCAGCTGTTTGCGACATTCAAGAATACCCATCTCAATCCCTTGGCTGTTGCGATGGATGATGATGGCATGTTGCCAGATGCGTTGGAGCAAAAACACAAATCAACGGGTTGCCGCCTGATTTATCTGGTGCCGACTTTGCAAAACCCGACGACGCACACAATGAGTGCCAAGCGGCGCGATGACATTGTGGCGTTGGCGCGCAAGTATGATCTCACAATCATCGAGGATGATATTTTCCGTTTGCTGGATGCGCGCGTGCAACCGCCGACATTTTATGAGCTTGCACCAGAGCGCACATTTCACATTACCAGCCTTTCCAAAACGCTGGCACCCGGCCTGCGCATTGGGTTTGTGGTGTCGCCGCAGGGACAAGAACGGGTGTTGCGCTCACACATGCGCAATATGGCTGCGAGAACCGTGGGGATTACCGGCGAAATTGCCCGCTATTGGATTGAGACCGATATGGCGACGGATATTCTCGAACGGACCCGCACAGAACTTTCTGCGCGGCGGGCGTTGTTTTTGGAACTGTTCAAAGATCACAGCTTCCGTTGCGCACCGGGCGCACCTTATGCGTGGTTAAAACTGCCGGATCACTGGCAACCCCGGCGCTTTGCCCAGGCGATGGCAGCGCGGAAAATCAAAATCACGCCGGGCAATCGTTTTGAGCTTGAAGCCCATGCTCCCTCACAACATGTGCGGATTTGTTTTGGTCACCCGAAATTGAGCTGGCATATGCGCGAGGCGTTTGAAGCCATCGTGGACATGATGCGGGACAGCGACGCTGACGACTTCATGCCGGTTGCTTGAAGGCACTGGCAATCATGTAAAGATGTTTGCGCAAGGTCTTCAGTTCATTTTTGCCGATTGCCTTGGCCATTTGGTCTTCGATGGTTTTGATTTGATCGAGCGCAGTTTGCTGGGCGTGGCGTCCCCGCTCGGTCACCGCGACGAGTTTGTCTCGACTGTTGTTCGGAAGCGGCTGCAACTCCACCACTTTCAAGTCCATGAGTCGTTGTACCGATGCGTGCACGGCCTGACGGGTGACATCGAGAGAACGGGCGATTTCCGACACTGTTGATGTGGACCGGAAGGCCCGCATGAAGACTTTCACGTCTGAGTTGCGGACCTGGCTGTAACGCGTGTCTCCGCGCAGCTTCCGAAGTTTTTCGTCGACAGCAACGGTTATCTCGTTCAGCAGGCTTCGGATGTTCAACTCTGGGAACGCGATGTCTGTTTCATCAACCATGGTTGACGATTAGCAAGTCCTTGAAATTCCGTCAAACTCTTTTACCATCACACTAGTATATCAGTTCTCAATATAAAAGCGCTTTGGTTCTACATTTTTTGTAAATTTAGATTGACAAAAATCCTTACACCACCCATATGCTTTTTGTTAACCTCGGTTGACTGTTTAGACGACAGACTTCTTCCCCGGATATGTGGCTTTCCGATACGCATGGTGGGTCACGGCCTGAAGTTTGGCGGATGAGTAATTGCCTTGTAAAATTGGGGGCGCTCTTTTGTAAGGTGAGTTGACCGGCGGTGCCCAGAACCATCGCCGGTCTTTTGTTTTTAGATTGGCCTTGCCGCCTTCAAGTGATCTGTTAGTTTCTCGCGCAAAGGCAAGGAGCCAACTGATGTTACGATCGCTGCTCTTACTGTGTGCTGTTCTTCTTATTGCACTATTCACTCCATCAGCGTTTGCCGCCAAGAGAATTGCGCTCGTTGTCGGCAATAATCTGTACGAGAATTTCCCCGACTTCAGGCAGCTCAAAAAAGCTGTAAATGACGCCAAGGCGATCAGTGAAACGCTGAAATCAGACCTCGCGTTTGATGTGCGCTTGCTGGTTGATACAAGTTACACTGACCTGAACAAAGCCATCAAACAGGTTGAAGCTGATATTGAGCCCGGTTCAATCGTGTTCTTCTATTTCTCCGGCCATGGCATTGCCATTGATGGAGCGAATTATCTTTTGCCGAGTGACGTTCCGCAGCCTGTCGTGGGTGAAGAACAACGGATGGCAGGGGCCAGTATTGCGGCTGAACAGGTGATCGCCCGCTTTCAGAGAAAAGGGGCAAAAGCTGTGTTCGCGGTGCTGGACGCCTGCCGTGATAACCCGTTTGAAAATGAATCCGGAAAGTCGGCCGGTGGTGGCGGCGGACTTACGAAAATGGACGCTGCAGAAGGCGTGTTCATTCTGTTTGCTGCGGGGGTTGGTCAAACAGCGCTCGACCGGCTGAGTGAAGGTGACCCCAACCCCAACTCCGTTTTTACGCGCAATCTTCTGCCGCTGCTTGAGACAGACGGCTTGTCGCAAGTTGATCTCGCTAAAAAACTTTATTCCAAAGTGAAAAAGGAAGCAGCGACGGTGGGGCATGAACAGCACCCCGCCTATTACGATCAGATCGAAGGCTACATTTCACTGGGTCAGTCCGGTTCGGCAGCGACTGAGGACACTGCGGTCGTCGAAGGAGCAGAGCCCGAAGAAGTTGAAGTGGCCGTTGCGGATCCTGCCAAAAAAGATTTGGTCGTCACAAAAAGAAATTCGGTTGAGGCACAAAAGGAACTCGAGGCAATCACCAACTCCTGGCAAGACTTTCAGAAATCCGGCGATGTAAAAGGTTATGTGGCAGCTGGCGAGAATGCCCTCGCCTTAGCCGCCGGTGCCTTTGGTGAAGACAGCGTTCAATTTGCCCAAGCCAATAATTTCATGGTTGGCGCATTGTCGATGGCGAATGACGTGGATGGTGCAATCCGCGCTGGCCGCATCGCGGTTCGTATTTTTGAAGAAGAGTTGGGCTCAGATCATGTGCGTGTTTCGAATGACAAGGGCAACCTTGCGTCACGCCTCGTCCTTGTCAAAAAGTTCCGCGAGGCTGAGAAACTTTATGACGAGGCGCTTAAACCCTACGACAAGAAAAGCCCCGGCAACAATGTTTACATTGGCATGTCGGAGGATGACTTTGTGGTGCTGTCCCATCTGTACAGCGGACTGGCGAAACTTCGCTTCGAACAGGGAAAGCCCAAGGAAGCGTTGCGGGTCAGTGACAAGTCGGTCAACATTATCTCTGCTATTTCAGACAAGACCCTTATCGACCATGGCTGGATGTATGCCAATCATGCGGCCATGTTGAATCGTGCCGGCAATTGCGACGAAGCCCTATCCTTCTACAAACGAGCGGCCAAAGCTTTCAAAGCCGCGAAAGTGCCTGCTACGCAGTCCGACCATGCGGATGCAATCAAACAATCAGCGCAGAAGTGTTGAACCACATTTCACTGGCCGTCCAAGATCGCACGAATGGCCGGGCGCAAATCCATGAGAATGGCATCTGCCATGGCAGCATGGCCTTCAGCGGTCGGGTGCATGGCCCCTGTGGTTTCCGAGAAAATCTGCGCTGATGCGTCTTCGTCAATTTTCCCGTCTCGGGTCAGAACCTTCTGGTTGATCACCATCCATGCATCATTGAAGCTGCGAACCCAGCGTTGACGCAGGGCAAATGGATAGTGCTCCGTCACCGGATTATAGGGCCGCCAGTCGCGGATCTTTCCGGAGAGGTTGCTGCCGCAGGTTTGCGTGTCACGATCGGCCCTGCCCCAGCATGGCAACATCAGAACTTCAGCCGACTCTGACTTTGCTTTCTGGTTTTGTGCGCAAAAGCCGTGACCCCGGAATGGACGGTCGTTGTATGCTCTTGCGGCAAAGGTCCAGCCGTGATCTTCAGCCAGTTCACCCATGCGGACATGGAGTTTTTCCAGCTGGGCATGGGCGCGTTCCAGTTTTTCCGGAGTCACCACCAGCCAGGATGAAAAACCGTCCAGCGATTGGTTTGCCGGGTACAAGTCCTCATCCACCCCCTCCTCACCTGCCGCACAGACTTTGCCAGTCTCGTCTTCCAGAATATCGGGGTATGCCGTAAGGACAACGCGGGATGCATCGTAGCCCAATTCGCCGTTGCGCAAGGGAACCGCTGTTTCGATGGCCTTGGCCAACTTGGCGTAAGCGCCAGGCAGAATTTCAACCATGTTCTCAGCAAATTGTTTCGCAGATACCGTTGCACCAAAGAACTTTGCCAATGACGCGGATGTCGAGTCGCGCAAGGTGGCCCAGCCAACAAGGTTGGAAAAGCCGATGTCGTTGCCACCGATTGAGAGCAGCAAAAAGTCTACATTGCGACGATAGGCGTTTCCAGGGCAGGTCCAGACACCATCAACCTTGTCAGGCTTTTCTGTGCAGAGTTCGCGGAGAAGCCAGCGCAATTGGGTGTCCTTTGAGCCGCCGCTGACAGAGCGAGCACCACTGACGCCATCGCCCTTTGAGATGTAGTCCACGTAGGTTTGCGGGCCGAGGATGCCTTCATCGATTGCAGCACCGGAACAGGCGTAGCCCATGTAAGTGACAGAGGCTTTTGGATTTTCTATTGCAATCTGCAAGGCCGCGCGCAGCTGATGGCCGTAAAGCGAACGGTGGCACAGTTCATCCAGCCACTGGGCGTTACTGCGGGCGTCGTTGCCAGCGCGCTTGGGGTAAACGTTGCGGGCCCGGCGGCTCGCATCAAACGTCACGGGTACATCAGGGTTGCCTTCGCCTGATGCAAAACTATCACCCAGAGCGGCAATCAGGAGGTCTTTGACCTGGATGTCGGTTGAAATCGGCGTTTCCCCGTCAACACCCACTGAAACAGATGCTCCCTTCGGGTAGGGCACCGTCATTGTCACGGGCTCATCGCAAGGCGATGTCACGGCAGTGCCGCCATCCACCTGCCAATTGCAATTGTATTCGGCGATCAGCTTGTTGTCTTCGCGCGGCTTCAGCCAGACGATAATGTCATGGGATTTTGGAGTTACATAGTCATCAACACTGCCACAGGCGGTGTGCATGCGTTCATCCGGCTTCCAACAGGTGTCGTCGACCTGGCGAGCCGCCCAGCCCATCGGATCATAATTGCGGCGCAAGATGTTGGTGAAAGGGATGTAGCGATCATTCAGAACATGCTCAGAACCCAGAACGGAACTGGTGTTGCGATAGCGCTCACGGCCTTCAGCGTCTTTCACGGCACTGTCGATATGGATCAGGTATTGCCGCCAGGCTTTTTCGTGGGCACTGAAGGTTGCAGCATCACGGAACAGACGGAAGCGATTGGCCACCTTCCATTCAATTTGCACATTTGAGGATGTGATGGTTTGGGCTTCGGCCGTTGGAAGCCAGAAAAGGAGGAGCAGGAATGTCAGAAAGCGCACGTGGAAACCTTGATTTGTTGTCACACTGCATAGCACTGTTGAGGCGACGAAAATGTGGCAGTTTTATTCGTGGCGCAGTGCTTCAATAGGGTCCAGCTGGGCAGCCCGACGCGCCGGGAAAAAGCCGAAGATAAGCCCAATCAAACCTGAGAAACAAAAAGCCCCGATGACCACGCCCGTGTTGACGACAAATGGCACCTGCAGGAATGTGGCCCCGGTATAAGCGAGGCCCAAGCCCAAGGCGATACCGATCAGGCCACCCAACAAACAGAGTACAACAGCTTCAACGAGAAACTGCGTGAGCACTTGGTTGGCAAGTGCACCAATCGCGAGCCGGATGCCAATTTCGCGGGTGCGCTCGGCCACCGAGACCAACATGATGTTCATGATGCCGATACCGCCCACCAGCAAACTGACGGCGGCCACAGCTCCCAGCAATCCCGTCATCAAAGATGTCGTAGACGACATGGTCGCCGCGATTTGTGTGAGGTCGCGCACCGAAAAATCATCGTCCTCATTTTCGCCCACGCGGCGGGTGTCGCGCAAAATGTCGATCATGGAGGCTTGCACGGGGGCCAGGTCATCGGCCGTTGACGCTGATACGGAGATGGTCGCAATGCGGGTGTTGCCTGCGATGCGGCGCAGGAAAGTTCGAAGCGGCATGACAACCGTGTTGTCCTGGTCTGAGCCGAAGGCGGATTGTCCCTTCGCCGCCAAAGTGCCCACAATGGTGCAGGGCATGTTGCCCACTCGGATAGTTTCGCCAACGGCCGGGCTGCCGCCAAACAAGTCTTTCACCAAGGTGGCACCGACAACACAGACGTTGGTGCCACTGCGATTGTCAGACTCCGAAAAACTGGTGCCGTCGATGAAACTCCAATCCTGCACGGTGAAGTAATCAGGTTCTGTGCCGGTTACCGTCACGTCCAACGACGCTGTGCCGTAAACCACTTTTTCCTGCTTGTTGGAGGTGGGCGCAACGCCGCGCACGTTGCGCAGGCCCGCTCGCAAGGCCTCAATATCTCGCATGGTGAAACTGCGACTTTCCGCGCCTGACGGTGGACCCATGGCTGAGGCACCAGGTCGTGCAATCAACATGTTGCTGCCGAGCTTTGCCATGTCAGCCCTGACTTTATCAGTTGTGCCCTGGCCCAGGGTGACGAGTGCAATCACCGCACCCACACCAATGACGATGCCCAACAGTGTCAGAATGGAACGCAACGCATTGCGGCGGATGGTGCGAAGAGCAAGCTTGACGGATTCCCACAACATCAGGCGGCCATCCTTTTGTCGTCAACAATGTGTCCGTCAGAAAACACGATGTGGCGGGTGCAATATTTGGCCATATCCGGCTCGTGTGTGACCATGAGAATGGTCAAGCCCTGCTCGCGGTTCAACGCTTGCAACAACTTCATGATGTCATGGCTGCGGGAGGAGTCGAGATTGCCTGTGGGTTCATCAGCCAGCAGCACTTTGGGGTTGGTTACAATGGCGCGGGCAATAGCGACGCGCTGCTGCTGGCCGCCCGAGAGTTCTCCCGGCGTATGGTGCTCGCGCCCTTCGAGGCCGACGGCTTTCATGGCGCGAGCTGCTTGCCGGTGTCGTTCAGCCTTGGGCATGCCGCGATAGATCAAGGGTAACTCGACATTTTCCAAGGCCGTGGTCCGCGCCAACAAGTTAAAGCCCTGGAACACAAAGCCCAGATAGGTGCGGCGGAACAAGGCGCGCGCATCATTGCTGAGGCTTGAGATTTCGACATCGTGAAATTTGAAGCTACCTGCGGTCGGGCGATCAAGACACCCCAAAATATTCATGCACGTCGATTTGCCGGACCCTGAAGCCCCCATGATGGCGATGAATTCACCGGGTTGCACATCCACATCGACGCCACCCAGGGCCACCACACGGGCAGCGCCTTCACCGTAGATTTTTTGAACATTCCGCAGCGCCAACATATCGTCACGGCCTTGCTTGCTTTTGCGCAATGATCACTGGCGCATCTGCTTTCAACTCACCTTCGACAACGACGGTCACCTTGCCGTCAGTGGCGCCGGTTTTGACTTTTGTTTCAACGGGCACATTATTGTTCAGCACATAGATACTGCGCGTGCCGTCGGCGTCAGCTTCACGCTTGCCGCGCTGGGCGCGGGGAAAGCGCGGCATGAACATGCGGGTGATGGAAAAGCTTTCGGCCTCCTGCTGGCGGGGCGGCGCAAAGCGCAGGGCTTCATTGGCAATGGTCAGGGCCTGCTGATACTCTTCCACGACAATGCGCGCAGTTGCGGTCATGCCGGGGCGCAGGGCCAGATCGTCATTGGCGGCAGACAGAATGGCTTTGTAAGTGACAACACCATCGACTGTTTCAGGCGCAAAAGACAAGCGTTCAATGCGAGCAGGGAAACTGCGATTGCGATAGGCATCGACACTGAAGGTTGCAGATTGGCCCACTTTCACGGAGCCCATGTCAGCTTCATCAACGGCGGCTTCCAACTGGATGCGCTTCAAGTCTTGGGCGATTTGAAACAGCACGGGAGCTTGCAGGGATGCAGCAACGGTTTGGCCGGGTTCAATGCTGCGCTTCAACACCACGCCATTGATCGGCGATAGCACACTGGTTTTGGAAATGTCGGCTTCGATGATGGCGAGATCGGCCTTCGCAGCGGCAATGTCGGCCTTGGCGGCCACCAGCGATGCGTCTGCCCTTAGGCTTGCGGCTTCGGCGGCATCCATATCTTGTCCAGTTGAAAGGCCTTTGGCGCGAAGAGATTTCTGGCGGTTCTCGGTCAAGCGCCGTTCTGACAATGTGGCATTGGCTTCTGACAGTCGCGCTTCTGCCGACTGCAATTGGGCCGCGATGCGGGCGCGCTGGGCCAGCAGCCTGGTCGTATCCAAAGTGGCCAAGACATCACCTGATTTAACAAGTGAATTTTCATCCACCAAAACTTCGCGCACAACGCCTGACGCTTCGGAACCAATGTCCACTTGCGTGATGGGCTGAATAGTACCGGTGGCGGACACGGTTACGGTCACGTCGGCTACCGTCGCGGGGCTTGTTTCATAACTGATCGTGGCAGCAACGGTTTGATTGAGGGCATAGAGCCAATAGCCGCCCACAGCGAGGGCAAGCACCACGGCAGCCCACAGCAAGCGTTTGGTCAACCGCCCGCGGCGCTGGCCACTGGACAGGCCCAACGCGGTTTCAATTTCGGCGGTTGATGGGTGGGTTTGCTGGTTCATGACGTCTATACGCCATAAGACTGATATGCGGCCAATTTCCGTCGGCTCACAATAAAATAAAATATGTCGGCACGGCGATATACAGCGCCATGGCAACGACCAAACTGGCACGAAGCAGGCGGTGTTTGAACTGTCGAAACAGCAGAATCGCAAGGGTAAGCCCCAAAGCGGCCTCAAACAGGCTGAACCAGGTGCCGTAATGCTGGGGATCGTAATAGGAAACTGGCGACATGAACTTCCAGCGGGTGACGGGCCAAAGGCTCATGTGGGCGTCTTCGCGATGGCAGATGAAATCAACTGCCGTGTGAAGCAGCGCTGAGCCTGCGAACAGGGAAACGGTGGTCCAGCCATCATAGCCACGCGCTGACGTGGACAATCGTTCACGCATGTACAGTCCCAACACCGTCAGACTGCCCCATAACCAGAAATTGTGGCTGATGGCGTTACAAATCTGCCACCAATTTTGCCAATAGAGTTCGCCGAATATAACGCGGTCCGGTGTGCCTGCGAGTTTCAGCCCAATGACGATGAGCAACATGGGAATGTCGGGCGTGATGCCGCCCAAAGCCCCGGCCCAGGCTTTTGGGGGCACCCCCCGCCCCATCAACACGGCCCCCATGATGACGTGAGATTGTGTATTCATGACAGGCAACTTGCGCGAAACATCGCTTTGGTGCAACCCGACATGCCATGGCTTCACTTTTGACTTATGCCAGCCTGTTCGCGATCGCATTTTTGGCGGCGACCGTGTTGCCCGTGCAATCGGAAGCCGTTCTGGCCGGTCTTCTGGGCCTGAGCGATGAACCTTGGGCAGCGCTTCTGGCCGTGGCGACCATTGGCAACACGCTGGGCGCTGTCTTCAATTGGGCGTTGGGCCGCGGCATTGAAACTTATCAAAACCACCGCTGGTTTCCGGTGAAGCCCGCCCAGCTTGAAAAAGCAAAAACCCACTATCTGCGCTGGGGCCGCTGGTGTTTATTCTTCAGCTGGGTGCCTGTGGTGGGTGATGCATTTACGGTCTTGGCGGGGGTGTTGCGGGAACGGCTGTGGGTGTTTGTGGTCATCGTGGGGGCTGGAAAATTGGCACGCTATCTGGTGATCGCAGCTGTTGTTGCGGGTCTCGTATAAGTTTTCACTTGACACATACCAACCAGTTGGTATGTTGTTCATCATGGACAAACAACCACCCTCCACCCGCGACAAGTTGCTGATCTCTGCTCTGAAACTGATCCGCAGCAAGGGCTATGGTGCAACGACGGTGGACGATCTGTGCAAAGATGCTGGCGTCACCAAGGGTGCCTTCTTCCACCATTTCAACAGCAAGGAAGCAGCAGCTGTAGCTGCAACGCAATTCTGGAACGCGGGCACTGGCGCAGTGTTTGCCAACGCTGATTATCACAAGCATGAAGACCCGCTGGATCAACTCATCGCTTATGTCGATTTTCGCGCGCAACTTCTGAAACTTGGCGGGCTGCCGGACATTACCTGTTTGCTGGGCACCACTGTGCAGGAGACGTTTGACACCAACCCTGCCCTGCGCGAGGCTTGTGACATTGGCATTACCGGACACGCGGCAACTGTGCAGGTGATGATTGAAGCGGCCAAGGCCCGGCATGCGCCACGCGCAATGTGGTCCGCAGAGTCACTGGCGTTGCACACGCAGGCTGTCATTCAAGGTGCCTTTATTGTGGCCAAGGCCCGCAACGACGTGGAGGTAGCCCATGACTCAATTGTGCATCTGCGGCGTTATCTCGAATTGTTGTTTCACTATGCCAAGGAGGACTGAAAAATGGGAAAGAAGATTTTTGTGAACATTCCGGTCGCACACTTGAATAAATCCATTGCGTTCTATTCCGCGCTGGGTTTCACCCAGAACTTGCAATTCAGCGATAATACCGCAGCCTGCATGGTCATCAGTGAAGAGAATTATGTGATGTTGCTGACGCACGAAAAGTTCAAGGGCTTCAGTGCTGCGCCCATTCCTGATGCACACAAGCAGTCGGGCTTTATGGTGGCGCTTGAATGTGCGGATCGTAAAGAGGTCGATGCCATGGTGAAAGCTGGCATTTCAGCAGGTGGTTCAGAGCCAACTCCCGCCAATGACCTTGGGTTCATGTACCAGCGCACTGTCGCCGATCCTGATGGCCACCGTTGGGAACCCTTCGTCATGGACATGTCGGCTATGCCAAAAAACTAGATTTGTACAAGCCATCCAATTCAGTCACCGATGCACTCGATGCCTGCAATCCAAGGAGTCTCTGCCATGATTGAGAATTCAAAACGCGCTATATGGACGGGCCGTATACTCAGTGGACTTGTGATAGCTTTCATGCTGTTTGATGGCATTATTAAGCTTCCACCTCTCGCAATTGTTGGGCAAACAATGCTCGAGCTTGGCTGGAGTGACAGCGCCACTGCTGCGCGTACGGTTGGCGTCATCGCACTGACCTGTACCGCATTATACGCGTGGCCACGCACATCCGTTTTGGGTGCCATACTGTTGACAGGATATTTTGGTGGAGCCATCGCCACGCAAATGCGGATTGGCAACCCGTTCTTCAGTCATCTGCTGTTTGGGGTTTATCTCGGAATTCTAATGTGGGGCGGACTGCTCCTCCGCAATCCAAAACTGCGTGAACTGATTCTTATGCGATAATTGAACCCCTATTCCCAACCCTTTCAAAGGAGGCTTGAAATGCAAAATCCATTTATCTGGCACGACCTCTTGACTGCTGATGTAGCAGCGGCAGAAGCGTTTTACGGCACGGTCGTCGACTGGACATTCGAGATGCAAATGTCTGACTATCATGTGGCGCTTGCCAACGGTGTCGCCATGGCAGGTATTATGACCACACCAGCAGAGCTCAAAGGCATGCCACCGTATTGGGCGGGCTATATCCATGTCACTGATGTTGACGCCGCATGTGCCAAAATCAAGAGTCTAAGCGGCAACATTCACCGCGCGCCTTGGGATGTACCAGACGTGGGCCGCATCGCTATCGTGAGTGATCCCACCGGCGCGAATTTCAACATCATGCAGCCCTTCCCCCGCGAAGGCGCAAATTTACCACATACATCTGCCAAAGGTGCAGTGGGTTGGAATGAAGCACATGTAGGTGATCTTGCTGGAGCGTGGAGCTTCTATTCCGAGATGTTCGGTTGGACCAAGGGTGCAGTCATCCCTATGGGAGCCATGGGAGATTATGCGCTCTTCCAGATTGACGGCAAAGACGTTGGCGGCATGATGAAAAAACAAGAGATGCTGCCCATGCCCATGTGGCTCTACTATTTTAATGTGGATGGAATTGACGCCGCAGTTGCGCGTGTTACGAAAGCTGGCGGTAAAGTCGTCATGGGGCCGCATCAGGTTCCCGGAGGGCAATGGATTGTTTCAGCCCTTGATCC
>JANOPL010000140.1:0-21039 GCA_031421835.1 Hyphomicrobiales bacterium
TAAAAGGGATGCAGGGCCTGAAGGGAGGACATCAGGCCCTGCGTTACTGGTTAGATTTTGCCTGCTTCTTTGAAAGCTACGGTCCAGTCTGCAACCAGACCATCCAAGGCTTCTTGTGCAGTACCTTGGCCGGCTACAACATAGTCGTGGAAACGCTTTTGCGTGTCTTGCAGCAGCGTGGCGTAGCTTGGCTCAGCCCAGAAGTCTTTCACGATGGCCATCGAGTCCAAGAAGGTTTGGGCATAAGGCTGGCTTGCTGCAAAAGCTGGATCTTCAACAACAGCGCGCAAGCATGAGAAGCCACCGGCCTTCCACCAATTGGCCTGCACATCTGGCTGGGCAAACCACTTGATATATTCAAGGGCTGCTGCCTGCTTTTCTGAATACTTCACTACTGAAATGCCTTGGCCGCCGAGCTGTGCAAACTTTTCACCGTTTGGACCAGCGGGGTTTACGAGGTAACCCGTCTTGCCGCCACCCACATTGGCATCAGCTTCAAAGCCTGGCCAGGTGAAAGCAAAATTCATCTGCATGGCAACTTGACCTGACTTATAAGCGTCAATGCCTTCGCCCATGTAGCTGTTCGATGCGCCTGGTGGGGTGCAGCAATCGTAAAGTGACTTGTAGAATTCAAGGCCCGCAACAGCTTCCTTGGAGTTCACAAATCCAGCCATATCGTACGGCTTGGCAGGGTTTTCATACTTGAAGCCGTGACTGTAAAGCACGTCCATGGCACCCATGGTGATGCCTTCTGAACCACGCTCTGTATAGATCGACGCACCATAGACTTTTTTGCCATCAATTTCGCGGTTCTGGAAGAACGCTGCGATGTCTTTGAGCTCATTCATGGTGGCAGGTGGTGCAAGGTCACGACCATACTTGGTTTTGAATTCAGCTTGCAGCTCAGGACGTGCGAACCAATCCTTACGGTAGGTCCAACCAACAACGTCTCCGAATGCTGGCAGCGCCCAATAGTTTGGTGTGTTCTTTGGCCACTCGGAATAGCCCGTCACTGTGGCTGGAACGAAGTCGGTCATCTTGATGGCGTTGGCATCAAAGAATTCGTTGAGCTTCACATAGTGACCTGCTTCAGCAGCGCCACCAATCCACTGACTGTCACCAATCATGAGGTCGCAAAGCTTGCCGCCTGAGTTCAATTCGTTGAGCATGCGGTCGGCAAAGTTTGGCCAAGGCACGAATTCAAACTTCATTTTGTGGCCGGACTTGGCCTCGAAGTCTTTGGACAATTCAACAAGTGCGTTTGCAGGGTCCCATGCAGCCCAGCACAGTGTCAGGTCTTCAGCTTGCGCTTGTGATGCCGAGAAACCGGCGACTGCTGCAGTCACGCTGATTGCTGCGGTAAGTTGACGAAGGTATTTCATTTCACACTCCCAGTTTGAAATCGCTTGAAGAGAACCGAGCCGCCGCATTCATTTTGCGATGTGGCTTTCTCTTAATATTTCCTTAATGAGGTACGTACCTCTTGTCAAGTCTGCAGATTGACGGCTTATTCAAAGCGCCTGCGTTTTCGATTTTCATGGTCCGATTTAGTTTTTTAATTATTATAATCAGTTATTTATCTGGATAAAGTTGCTTCCATATAAAATGGAACGTGCTTCACGTGAACTTTCGATTCAGCGCATGAGTTCCGATTTCACTTGTTCTGACCACTTGAAATGCGTAATTTTCTGAAACCGTTAAATTTTTCTGAAAAATGACTTTATGCATTGATTTTATTGGTATAATTTTTAATCTTGAAATGAGTTACGTAAGTCATTCTTTTTGTCCAAAAATCCATTTTGATTTTTTAACGATAAATGGATGCTTGCTGAAACGGTCAGCACAGATCAAAGGCATCAAACCTCGATCATGTTTTCTTTCATGACGATCTCTATTCGGATTCTTTCCTGCGCTTCCACAAAGCTGGAATTATCCGCAAAGGCCCGTAGCACGCGTATCGAGCTTCGAATGAGATGACCCACATTCTGCATGATCACCACTGCAACTTCATCAGCCATGAGGGCTGCACGCGTGACCGGGGTCAACTCATGCATGATCAGTGTTAGCTCATGAATTTTACCCGTCGCTCGCAAGGCATCGAGGATCGCTGTGTTACTGCTACCCAAACCGTAAACACCAATAACATCCGGATTGGCAGCCAAAACCTGTTTTAAAATTGATACGAGTCTGGCGTTGTCTCCCCGCGACTCAACGGTTGGCAATACTTCGAGTGCTGGAAACTGGTCAGCCAATGAATCGTCAAAGCCAAAACGGCGTTCGATGCTGTCACGCGATGCAAGTGAGCCTGTGACGACAAGGACTTTTCCGCTTCTATCGCGCAGAAATCGTTTCATCAAAGCACCAGCCGTTCGCCCGGCCGCGATATTGTCCACGCCGACAAAATGATCACGCGATGAGCTCGGAAGATCGGATACCAAAGCGACAACAGCAACGCCCGCTTTTTTGAGCCTTGATACGGCGTCACGAACTTGCGGCGTTTCCTGGGCCATGATGGCCACGCCATCGCACGACTTCGGATCGATTTCCGAGAGAATGCGCGCCGTTGCGTTGGCATCATCCGTCGGCGCTAAGATGATTTCGATGTATATGCGTTCAGGGCCAGGCATTTGCCGTGCTTCTTCCAGCGCCGCACGAATTGTGCCTATGAACTGGTTGTTGCTGTCGGGAATGATGAAGGCAAACCGGTATTGTTTGCTTTTCGCAAGATTTGCGGCAGACACATCTCGCACGTAGCCAAGCTTTTCAACAGCAGCCTGGACCAACTTGATGCTGCTTTCGCGCACACGGGGCCGACCGTTCAACACGCGATCTACCGTGGCCAGACTTACACCCGCTTCGCGCGCGATATCATGTACTGTTGGTCTGGTCACAACGAAACTCCTGCTCCAACTATACAAACTGAGCGTGAGGTACGTCAATCACAGAGAAGGCGCGTCATGCAAGCAAACTCGGGTGGCGACCGGAGTTTCCAATTGACTCCGTGTTGGTGTCCGACCAGTTGCGTCTTGTGAGCATCAACAACTTGAACCCCATGGGCTTTTTCACGATGTTGCAATTTCGAAGACAGTAGAGTTGTTCTGCTTGATGTGTGAAGTCTTTACAATCCGACAATGATGTCGGCTGTTTTTTGGCTATACTCTCGCACGGACTCTGTTAGGTGATCGGCATAGCGAAGCGTTGTTTGGGTGGATTTGTGTCCAAGTAATGCTCCCGTTTGGGCAAGCGATAGTCCGCCCATCACAGCCCACGATGCAAATGTGTGTCGCAAGCAATGGATGTTTGCCGTGTCATCAATATTGGCGAGTCTGCGAATGCGTTGCCAAGGTTTGCCCAAGCTTGGTCGACCCTCTCCGGTAGTGCTCTGAATAACGAATGGGCCAGATTTGGTGCTAACATGGTTGCGCAAAATATCGATGGCTTGGTTGTTCAGAGGCACGGTGCGTGCTCCTGTTTTCGAGTCTCGCAATTTCAAGACTCCCCGTTCCAAGTCGAGGTCATTCCATTGCATGTCCCGGACTTCACCCAAGCGCAACCCTGTCAGCAATAGTATGCGCAGGCAAACGACAACGTGAACTGTTTCAATGCCCTGTGCCTCGGCACAATTCATTGCATCAACCAACCGCCTGATCTCGTCTGTATCCAAGAACCGATCTTTCCGGTGCTCCGGATACTTCTTGATCCGGAGTGCGGGATTGTCTGGCCGCATTCCCCAATCAACGGCACAGCCCATCATCTTAGACAGAAGTGACATCGTCCGATTGGCCGCACCGGGGCCACCAATCGTTATGCTTCTACCGCGGAGCTTCGCTTTGCGCCGCGCCGCTGTCTTTCCATCTTTGATCGCGGTCTTTATAGCCTCAATGTCCGCACGCGTGACTTCCGCTACCTTCTTTGTCCCGATCAAAGGCAAGACATGATTGGTTAGATTGGATTTGTCCGACTTGTAACTTCTGGGCTTTTTAAAACAAGCCGCATAGTCTTCGAGATATTTCTGGGCAAGTTCACGCACCAAGGGCGCAGCCCTGTTCTCTTGGCGGTCGCCGCTGATGTCTTGACCTGAAACCGCAGCTGCGATCCATTTGCGGGCGATCTGCCTTGCCTCTTCCGTTGTTAACTTCCCATGCAGGCCAATCGAAGGCTTGCGCTGTTGACCGGATTGAGTTCGGTAGAAAGCAAAATATATCTTCTTGCCTGTTGGCGTGACCTTGACTGCAAATCCCTTGAGGTCGCGATCCCAGACCACAAGGTCTTTGGCATTCGGTTCAAGGACGTCTACAATAGTTTTGGTCAATCTCTCACGCACACCAACGCACCTTTTCTAGGTAGCACATAGGTAGCAACGTGAACTGGAATTTCATTGTAAATGGCGGGAAATCGCCAGAACATAACTGCTACCAACGCATTGAATCATAACGTGATTATTTGAAATTTCCCAATTTAATCAAAGCCACCCGGAACGGTTGAAAATCCGCGTGTCGCTGGTTCAATTCCGGCTCTGGGCACCATTTTTCCTCAACGGTTTGAAATGTTTAACGGACACGCTCGATTTCGTTCGCACGTCTCGATAACGGCTGGCTGGCAGCTGGGTAGCAAAAACAAAAGTAGGTCCCCTAAAACAACTGCAGTGGGGGATATATGCAAGAGGTAGCGGGGTACTGGACATCGAATTTCATTCGGTAAGCAGCATCAGAAATGATTTGAGAGTGATTGAGTGGAGCCGGCAGGCATTCCGGCTCCACAATTTTCGCAATCGCCAGGGAGGCAGGCCATTGCGTGTTTTGGTCAAAGCTCGGCGTGATGCATCAGGCAGCGACTTTGTCCAATCTCATAAAAATCTCGCTGACTTTACTTGCAATCGCTTTGCCGAGGTCGCGATTATTTTCTGGCGTAAAGTGAATGCCATCGCAGCCGTCTGTCGTAATCACATCTCCAGCGTTGAGAAAATCAATTTTGATAAAGTCTGCCATATTGCGGTAGTGCTGGCCCAGTTCATTCGACTTGGCATGCCCGCCGCCGAACATGCCTTGAAAATATGGATGCGGCATCGGCGTTAATGGTGGAGGTGCCACCACAAGGCACTTCGGAGCGGGGTACGGCGTTCCGACACCGTAAGCGCTGGTCAGAACCTGACCAACCAGTTTGGCCATGCCGTAAGCGATGTCATAGGGTGTGCGGTTGAAGAATGGCTTGGTATCGTTGGTTCCCAACATCAAGATCACAAGATCAAGCGGCAAATGACTGGCAATGGCTGACGGCAAGTAATTGCTGCCATTCAACCGGGTGTCATTGGGATCATCAGCGCTTGTGGTGCGGGCGCTCAAGCCTTCTTCAATGATATGGTAGCCATCGCCCAATTCTTGAGCCATGACACCTGTCCAACGCTGTTCATAGGGATAGCGAAAAGTCGGAACGCCTTCCAGCACCGGGATCCAACCCCAGGTCAGTGAGTCACCAAAGCACATAATGGATTTTTTCGAAGACATGTTTCCTCCAAGTTCAAAAAGTCTGATGTGTCAGGATTGCTTGGCGCGAACCCCATAAAAGATTGCAGCGAGCAATATGATAAGCCCTTGGGCGATAAGCTTGCCGGGCTCGTCGATGCTGAATGTCGTCATCACAACAAATAGGAGTGCGAAAGACAGAACACCAAAGAACGGCCCCCAAACGCCCCCCTCGCCGCGACCAAAAACGACACCACCCAAAATGGTCGCAGCAACGGCAAGAATAGGAAGGTCCAAGCCCACGCGCACACTGCCGACTGCAATCGAGGCTGTTTGCACCAATGCTGCAATTGCCGCGATAAATCCTGCCACTGCATGGGCCATCCAGACCGTGCGCTCCACCGGAACGCCAGCAAAGTGCGCTGCCTCAGTGTTTTCTCCAACCGAGTCGACGTAACGCCCAAACACCGTGCGTGACAGGAACAGCCACATGGCAAGCGAAAGGAAGAACCACAGAATAACGGGCGATGGAACAGGACCAATTTTCGTCGCATAAAGGTCACCAAAGAGGGTAGGCACATCACCGGGAGGCTTGCCACTCGACAGGAACTGGACGAAGCCCACGAGAATAATACTGACTGCCAGCGTGACAATCACTGCAGACACACGCCGCTTGGCGATCAGATAGCCATTCACTACACCAATCAGTGTTCCAGTCAGCAGTGCCAACACGCTGAAAAACCAGAGTGAAGCTCCGGAAAAGTGTCCTGAAGAAATGAAGTAGTTGATGAGCAGAATAATGCCGCCGCCTGAAAGGTCGATGCTCTTGACGCGCATCACCAAGAGTTGGCCCAGCACAAGAATACCTAAAGGCACGATCTGCCTGATGAAAATGCCCATGACATTTGCATTCATCATGTGTGGACGTAAAATCACCAAAACCAGCAAAAGCGCAGCAAAGACAAAATATGCCGGCGGGATGCGGAGTATGCGCTTGATGATCGGATTGCTCAGTGTTGCAGCCATGATCAGAGTCCAATCTTCTTGCGGGATTGGAATGCGACGACCATCATCAAGATGATGCCCTTGACGGCAGTCTGAATAAATGGAGAGACGTTCGCGAGATTCATGCCGTTGGAGAGCAGCGCCAGCACAAGTGCGCCAATCACTGTCCCATGCAGGCTGCCAATGCCACCCGACAGCTGCGTGCCGCCAATGGCAACGGCCGTAATGGCGTCCAGTTCAAACAGCAGCCCGACGTTAGGATCACCGGAGACAATACGGCCTGCAAGAAACACACCTGCCAACGCCGCAAAACATGAACAAGCCACATAAGCAAAAATGATGTTACGACGAACCGGTACGCCGAAGTTTCGAGCGGCATCTTCAGTGCCTGAAGCAATTCCGCCGCCAATGGCAAAGAGGTGCAAGCCAAAGCGAGAAGCATGAAGTAGTTTCCACGCGATGAGGACGACAACGACGCCCCATATCATCGGCATGGAAATGCCAAGAACACTACCCTTTACAGATTGGATAACAAGGTCCGGCACAGTTCCGCCTGATACGGGCCGCAAGATGCGCGTAATACCAAGCACGATGTACTGCATCGCCAAGGTCGCGATAATGGGATGCACATTGAAGCGGGTGATGACGATGCCGTTCGTCAGTCCAATCAATGCCGCACAGAGGAACACCGCCGGGATCAGTACGTAAGCAGGAGCGTTGAGTGCCAGTATCGCAGTGGTGAAACTGACAACGGAACCAACTGAAAGGTCAAGGCCGCCGATTACAATAACGAACATCTGGCCAATGGCTGTGATGATCAGTGGCATGGCCTGCGCGACAAGGTTGGTCAGATTTTCGATTCCCGCAAACTCTTTCGTCTGAATCGCGAGGACAGCACTGATCGCAACGGCCATCAAAAGCGGCAAGATCCATAAGCCTTGTCGACTGGTCTTTGCGTTCAGAAGTTTGAGAAGGCGGGTTTGCATTGCGAGTCGTGTTCCGTTCGATCAGGCTGCGAGGGCTGCACCAAGAATTTTGAGTTCTGTTGCTTTTGTTGCTGCCATTTCATCGACAACCGTGTCGCCATGCATGACATAGATGCGGTCACACAGCCCGATGAGTTCAATTGTCTCGCGCGACAGAACAAGCACCGCGCCGCCTGCATTTGCAAAGCTGCGCAACAGTTTGTAAATTTCTGATTTTGCCCCGACGTCAACACCGCGCGTTGGTTCCTCAATCAAAAGAACATCCATCTTGGCAGAGAGATAGCGGCCCAAAAGTACCTTTTGTTGATTGCCGCCAGAAAGGGAGCTCACATATGCGCGTGGTCCGGCAGACTTTATATTCATGCTGGCCATGGCGTCGTCGACAATCGACTTGCAATTCCGCGCAATTGAAAAGTCAGCCTTGCGCGCGTGTTGTCCGATGTCGATGTTGTGGGCAATGGCAAGGTTGAGAAAGAGCCCCTCGTCTTTTCGGTCTTCAGGAATGAAGCCCACACCCAAGGCCTGCAACTGGCGCACGCCGCCTGCTGGTGCCACAGGAAGAAGGAGCTGCTGCCCATTGATTGTAACTGTGCCACTGAAGGGATGGAAACGACCGATGAGCGAACGTAAAAATTTCTGCTGTCCTTGGCCCTCAAGGCCAGCCAATGCCACGATTTCACCCTTTTGGAGGTGGAGCGAAAATGGCTTTGATGTTGCTGAAATCTTGAAGTGTTTGATTTCAAGCGCAACGTCTCCGGACACTTCACAGCGTGGTGGAAACAGATCATCCAACTCGCGGCCCACCATTTTGGCAATGAGAGAGTCGGGCGTCATTTCGGAAATTTCATAAGTCCCGACAAGTTTGCCGTCCTTGAGCACGGTCACCATATCGCAAATTTCAAAGATTTCATTCATGCGATGGGAGATGTAAACAATGGCCTTGCCTTCATCCCGCAGTCGTCTGATTTGTCGGTTGAGCACTTCGACATCAGCCGCATTCAATGCCGCAGTCGGCTCATCCAGAATAAAAATGCGCGCATCCGTTTTGATACCATGAGCGATTTCGACAAATTGTCGCTGGGCAATGCTGAGTTCCGACACGAGTGTTTCCGGTGCAATCTGCACGCCAAGATCTAAGAGGGCTTTCGCCGTCTCGGCATTCATTTTGGAGTCGTCGACCTGCCCAAGACTTTTCGTAGGCTCACGTCCCAGAAACATGTTTTCTGCAACTGTCAGGTTTGGCAACAACGACAGTTCCTGGAAGACAGTGGAAATGCCAAAATCCAAGGCTTCACGCGGGTTCGCAAACGAAACCTTGTGGCCATTTTTGTAGATTTCACCACTGTCTGGTTGATGCACCCCTGCAAGAATTTTCATGAGTGTTGATTTTCCAGCGCCATTCTCGCCCATCAAGGCGTGAACACTGCCAGGGAGCAGTTCAAGCGATACGCCGTCCAGCGCCTTGCTGCCACCAAAGGCCTTGGAGATTCGTGACATCTCTATGAGATTCGACATCGCGCCAGACCCCGCAATTCCGGTTGGAGGTAAGAGGAAATTGACCTGCCCGATACATTGCGTCCGGGCAGGTTGCTGCTCAAGTGGTTTTATTTCTTGCCATAGAGTTCTTTGAGCTTTTCTTCAGAAAGTTCCGTTGGCCACCAGACGTTGGCTGAGAGGTCATTGCGATAGTATTTTTTGGCCTTCTCGACGTCCCAACCCACGGGGTTATAATCGTAGTGCTTGTAGACCTGCTTGCCTTCAAGAAGTGCAATGGCAGCGCGGACCCCTGCGGCACCTTGTGCTGGAGCATATTCAGCAGAAATGGACTCAAAGCCATCATTGATCCATTGGCCGAAAAAGCCATTGTTGCCTTCACCCGACATAGGAGGAATTTTGGCCCCGAACTGCTTGAATACGTCGACGCATGCGCGTGTCATATCAGCACCTGATGACCAGATCCCACTGACTTCGGGATTGTTCAAGTAGAGCGTTTCGCAGAGCTTCTTGGCCTTGTCATATTGCCAATCACCATGATCTTCAGAGATGATCTTGATGTTGGTGCCTTTAAGCGACTCAAGCAGTCCGTTATAGCGATTGGTATCTTCTGGATGGCCAGCGAGGCCGCGTAACACCCAAATCTTGCCATCATTGCCAACAGCCTTGACCAACCAGTCACCCATGACCTTGCCGAAGTGTTCGGCACCACCTTGAATTTCAGTGGTGAAGGCTTTGGTCTCGATTTTGCCGGTGTGCAAAACCACAGGTATGCCCGCAGCCACTGCTTTTTCAATTGAAGCATCCGCCGAAGTCGTCGTTACAGGTTGAACGATGATGGCATCGACCTTTTGTGCGAGCAAATCCTCAATGTCCGCAACCTGCTTCTTTTGGTCAAAGCCAGCATCCAGCAAAATGAATTTCTTTACACATGAATTCGCAGCCGCAGCTGCTTCTGACTCATGCGCAACCTGGACAGTCCATGTGTTGGCGTTGACACCGAAATGGCTCATGCCAATCGTCCAGCCACATTCCTTTTTATATTTTCCTGCTTCTGTCAGCGGGTTGTCACCCTGCCTTGCGGTGACGCCATCCATGATCATGACGTCCTCAGCCAAAGCTGGTACGCACGTAAAAGCGGATGCAAGCAAAAAGCCTATCGCAAATGATTTTGTGAGTGTCATTGTGTTTCCTCCATGTTGACAGCTCCTGACTGCCGTAAAAGTTGAGATGCCGTGTTGAGCATCTGTCTTTTACGATTTCCCGGAACACCAGCTTTCCCATCGGTAAACTACTGCATCCGACAGAATGAGGAACCGCAAGCAAAGCTTCTCCTGACGCACGCATCAAAGTTGCGCACGTTGGTTCAACATACTGTTTTGGACCTCTTCCCATTGTCAGAAAAGCATGGCAAAACAAGACTGTCAATAGTTATTCAGAATGAATGATTATTTATTTGAATTGTGAAACGTCGCTAAGGTCATCATGCTCATCGAATGCGGTCGCGGAGGATTTTGCCCCCCAAAGCCTTGCTTTGATGAGATTTTATAGAAAGCTTCGAACATGAGAACTGTCCTTTGCTACGGCGATTCAAACACTTATGGGCAAATTCCGGGCGGCACACCTTTGGAGCGCTATCCCTTTGACCGACGATGGTCAGGCGTGCTGCAACGAGAATTGGGGAATGCTTGGCACATCATCGAAGAAGGCCTGAGCGGACGAACGACGGTGCGGGACGACCCGATCGAAGGTGCCCTCAAAAACGGTCGCACCTATCTCCGCCCCTGCATGATGAGTCATGCGCCTCTCGACCTGATCATCATTATGCTGGGTACGAATGACCTCAAGGTGCGATTCAATCAGCCTGCTTCTGAGGTTGCAATGGGCATTGGGTGCCTTGTGCATGACATCAAGGAACTGGCAGCAGGGCCTAAAGGACATGTGCCAGAGATTTTGATCGTAGCTCCTCCGCCCATGCATGACGACATCAAAGAATGGGAACCCATTTTCAAGGGCGCACCTTCAAAATCAAGGGAACTGGCTTTGCAGTTTGAAATCATAGCAGATTCCTTGGAAGTACATTTCTTTGATGCCGCTACGGTGGCGTCATGTGATCCTGCCGATGGCTTTCACATCAACGGAGAAGCTCACCAGGCATTGGGTATAGCCTTGGCACGCGAAGCGGAGGCAATTGGATGGAATTGAGTGTAGTGAGTCATAACGTGATGCTCGTCGCACGTTGTGCAATTGGAGTTGCTGACCGTGCCTGACATGCGCTTTGCACCGCCAAATCCATTGCGCATCGCGGATCGTTCCAGCGGTCTGAATGCTGTGAGTGTACGCAGCTACAATGAGCGGCTCGTGCTATCCTTGTTGTTGCAAAGCGAAGCCACAACACGACTCGAAATCGGCGAACGCACAGGACTTTCTGCCCAGACAGTATCAGTCATTGTCAGGACTTTAGAACAAGAAGGTCTGGTTGCAAAAGGTGAAGCACAAAAAGGCCGTGTCGGCCCACCCACGGTACCACTCGCGCTTAACCCCGAAGGAGCATTCTCTGTCGGCATCAGCATAGGGGCAACGCATACAGATATTGTTCTGATCGACTTTGTCGGCAGCGTCCGGCATCATGCAACCATCGACAACCCAACACCCGACAAGTCAAGCAATCATTCTGCTTTTCTTGCGACTATCAAGCAGGCTATCGAAAAACTACCCTTACGTGCGCGCGACAGATTGGCGGGTGTTGGCCTTGCCCTTCCCCATTCAACGACCCACGGTCACGATGAGCCCGCATATTTCAAAGCATTGCAAAGTGAAATTGAAAGTCAACTCGGCATTTCTGTGTTTGTGCAGAATGACATCACAGCAGCAGCAGCCGGCGAGAGCATGTTTGGCGTTGCCAAACCGTTGACGGACTATCTATTCTTTTATCTGGGTGCAAACTTGCACGGTCGCCTGGTGCTCAACCATCAAATCCACAATGGCAACTCCACGCTCAGCTTTGATGTTGGCATTCTGGGATTGGAGGCAGAATTGCATCGTCAAGGCCAGTCTGTTGAACCGCTGTGGAACAGGTCAGGCGTTTGGCCGGA
This sequence comes from Hyphomicrobiales bacterium, assembly GCA_031421835.1. Lineage (GTDB taxonomy): Bacteria > Pseudomonadota > Alphaproteobacteria > Rhizobiales > Aestuariivirgaceae > Aestuariivirga. Next base: position 12,043 of record JANOPL010000140.1, read on the forward strand.
TTTTGGCGACCTGCTGACGGTCTGGGAAGATCGGTTGATCGAACAAATGAAACGGTCTTATTCCTCGGTTGCGCAATTTGTGGACATCAAGACCATCGTTCTTTCTTCATATGCCCCACACAGTGTGTGTGAAGATATCTGTCGCAAATTCGAACGCTCGACACCGCATGTGAAGGCTATCGCTGGAATTGTGACCCCTTCACCAAAGGCAGTCGGCGCTGCCGGGCTACCGTTCAGTTCACGCTTCATGGTGGAATAACTTTCACTGATTGGTTTGCAAGCCTCTTTGGTTCGCCTGATTCAATGCATCAAACAGAATGGCGACCGCCTCTGCACCGGGATCAACAGAAAGGCCCAACAGCATGGGTTATTTCACGTGCCCCCGTAACCGACAACAAACAGCGCGCCACGATGTTCATCTCAAGTGAGGTCATCGACCCAAAATTGTTTAATGGCATGACATATTTGGACGACTTCGCGGCCTTGGAAAACAACTTCAAGCGGATCAGGTCTGCGGCCTGTGTCGCAGATTGGAAGTCAATGAGACTGGCACCTCGCTCTGCCTCACAAAAACAATCCGCTTGTCGCTGGTTCAACCCAGGATCTGGGCACCATTTTTTCGCAATTTACACAGCCGCAGCTTTGGATGGCAGAATGGACGTTGGTCAGCTGTTGTTTTACAGAATTGCAGGCAAATTCAGCGCGTATTCCCTCGCGCAATCCATCGCAATCTCATAGCCCGCATCGGCATGGCGCATGACGCCTGTCGCGGGGTCGTTCCACAGCACGTTGCGCAACCGGCGTGCAGCGTCGTCTGTGCCGTCGGCGACGATAACCATGCCGGAGTGTTGACTATAGCCCATACCCACGCCACCCCCGTGATGCAGGCTGACCCACGTGGCCCCAGACGCCGTGTTGAGCAGTGCGTTAAGCAATGGCCAATCAGAGACGGCATCAGAACCGTCTTTCATGGCTTCGGTTTCGCGGTTGGGACTGGCAACAGAGCCTGAGTCCAGATGATCACGACCAATAACGATTGGGGCTTTCAGTTCACCCTTGGCCACCATTTCGTTGAACATCAATCCGGCGCGGTGTCGGTCGCCCAAGCCGATCCAGCAGATGCGTGCAGGCAGACCCTGGAAAGCAATGCGTTCGCGCGCCATGTCCAGCCAGCGGTGCAGGTGGGTGTTTTCAGGGAACAGCTTTTTCATGGCGGCATCTGTTTTGTAAATATCCTCTGGGTCACCTGAAAGGGCACACCACCGGAAAGGACCAATGCCCCGGCAGAACAAAGGGCGGATGTAGGCCGGGACAAATCCCGGAAAGGCGAACGCGTTCTCCAGCCCTTCATCCAGTGCCACCTGCCTGATATTGTTTCCGTAATCCAAAGTCGGAACGCCTGCGTTCCAAAATGCCACCATGGCGTCCACATGAATTCGCATCGATGTGCGGGCTGCTGTCTCCACAGCTTTCGGATCTTCTTCTTGTTTTGCTTTCCATTCGGCGACGGTCCAGCCGATGGGGAGATAGCCGTGCAGCGGATCATGGGCGCTGGTTTGGTCGGTCACGATATCAGGCCGTGGCCCACCATTTTTCATGCGGCGCACAAGTTCGGGAAAAACATCGGCGGCGTTGCCAAGAAGACCGACTGATTTGGCTTCACCTTTTGAAGTCCACGCCTTGATCATGGCCAGAGCTTCATCTAGCGTGTGGGCCTTGGCATCGACGTAACGCGTGCGCAGTCGAAAATCGATGCGGGTTTCATCACATTCAACAGCGAGACAACAGGCCCCGGCCATGACGGCCGCCAAGGGCTGTGCGCCACCCATGCCGCCAAGCCCACCGGTCAAAATCCACTTGCCAGTGAGGTTGCCAGCATAGTGTTGGCGGCCGGCCTCAACAAAAGTTTCGTAAGTGCCCTGCACAATGCCTTGGGTGCCAATATAGATCCACGACCCTGCTGTCATCTGGCCATACATGGCCAAGCCTTTTTTATCGAGTTCGTTGAAGTGATCCCAGGTCGCCCAATGCGGCACGAGATTGGAGTTGGCAATCAACACACGTGGAGCATCCTTATGCGTGCGGAAAATACCGACAGGCTTTCCAGATTGCACCAGAAGTGTTTCATCACTTTCCAGACTTTTAAGTGAGGCGACAATCTTGTCGAAATCCTCCCACGTCCGGGCTGCGCGGCCAATACCGCCGTAAACCACAAGCTCATGCGGATTTTCGGCAACATCGGGATGCAGATTGTTCATCAGCATCCGCATGGGTGCTTCCGTCAGCCAGCTTTTCGCTGTGATCTCGGTTCCTGTTGCGGGGTAGACATCACGCATATTGTGGCGGGAATTTTTCATGTTTCAAATCCAAACGTCAGAGTAAAATTCGTTGCGTTCACTGTTTCAATCCGGGAAGTGTGATGTTGGCTGCAGCGGCAATTTCGCCACTTGCAACAAGCCGTGCAGCCTGTTCCAGATCAGGTGCGAGATAACGATCCTCGCCCAGGGTTGCCACGTCGCGGCGCAACCTTGCGATGACACGGGCGAGTGGTGCGCTGGTTTTGAGAGGTGCGCGAAACGCGATGCCTTGCGCGGCACACAAGAGTTCAACGCCGAGAATGCGTTCGAGGTTTTCAACCATTTGCCCAAGTCTGCGTGCGCCGTGGGCTGCCATGCTGACATGGTCTTCCTGATTGGCGCTGGTGGGAGTTGAGTCCGTGACGCATGGATTGGCCATGTGCTTGTTCTCGCTCATCAAGGCGGCTGTGGTCACTTCAGCGATCATATAGCCGGAATTCAGGCCGGGATTTGGCGTCAAGAAAGGCGGCAGATTGAAACTGAGAACGGGATCGACAATCAACGCCACACGGCGTTGGGCAATTGCACCGATTTCGGCAATCGCCAGGGCAATCATATCTGCGGCAAAACCCACAGGCTCGGCGTGGAAGTTGCCGCCTGATACGATCATATCGGCCTCAACCAACACCAACGGGTTGTCGGTCGCGGCATTGGCTTCGATTTCAAGCGTACGAGCGGCCATGCGCAACACATCCATTGCGGCACCGGTGACCTGGGGTTGGCAACGGATGCAATAGGGGTCCTGCACGCGGGCATCATCAACGAGATGGCTTTCCCTGATTTCGGAACCAGCCAATAATTCTCGCATGGCATTGGCGGCATCTATCTGCCCGGCATGACCGCGCAGCGCGTGAATTTCAGGCTGGAGTGGTGCTGTCGAGCCCATGATCGCGTCGGTGGTCAGTGCCGATGTCACCAGCGCGGTTTGCGCGCAACGCCATGCGTCAAACAATCCGGCAAGTGCAAAGGCCGTGCTGAACTGTGTGCCATTGATAAGGGCCAAACCTTCTTTTGCTCCAAGTTCAACGGGACTTAAGCCAGCTTTGGATAAGGCCTCGGCCCCAGGCATCACGGTCCCCGCAAACTCCGCTTCTCCATGGCCCATCATGACAGCTGCCATGTGGGCAAGAGGCGCCAGATCACCGGATGCACCCACCGACCCTTGCGCCGGGATCACGGGTGTGACGCCTTTTTCCAACATGTCTTCGAGGAGATCGACCAAAACCAAACGCACGCCCGACGCACCTCGCCCGAGGCTCAAGAGTTTGAGGACCAGCATCAGCCGTGCGTGAGCCCGCGGGATTGGAGGGCCTACACCGCAGCAATGGGACAGGATTAAATTGCGTTGAAGTGTGGCTGTATCTTTCACGGCGATTTTAACGCTGGCCAATTTTCCAAAACCGGTATTGACACCATAAACAGCCACATCGCCCGCTGCTGCCGCCGCAATTTTTGCTTGCGCACGTTCAATGCCCGGACGGCAGGCAGCATCAAGCTTTGCGCCATGTTCTCCAAAGTAGATGTCCGAGAGTTGCGCCAATGTCGTGTGGCCGGGCACAAGAGTTACAGTGCTCACAGATTATTCTCCTGACAAACGGGCATGGAGCGGATTGAAACCGATGCGATAGGAAAGCTCGGCCGGGTGCGCAATGTTCCAAACCGCGAGGTCAGCACGCTTGCCCGTTTCAATCGTCCCGCAATCGTCGAGGCCCAAAGCGCGTGCGGCGTTAACTGTTACACCTTTCAACGCTTCAAGCGGCGTCATGCGAAACAGCGTGCAGCCCATATTCATGGTGAGCAGAAGCGAGGTCATTGGCGATGAGCCGGGATTACAATCAGTCGCCAGTGCCATTGCAACTTCATGTTTGCGAAACAGTTCGATGGGTGGCGCTTGCTTTTCCCGCAAGGTATAGAAGGCACCCGGCAAGATCACCGCAACAGTTCCTGCCTCGGCCATGGCAACGACGCCGTCTTCATCGAGATATTCGAGATGGTCTGCTGAAAGCGCGCCATAGCGTGCAGCCAGCTTTGCCCCGTCCAGGTTTGACAACTGCTCCGCATGCAGTTTGACGGGAAGGTGCAGGGACTTCGCAACATCAAACACCCGGGCGATCTGTTCCGGCGAAAAAGCAATTCCCTCACAAAAACCATCCACTGCATCAACCAGGCCTTCAAGATGTGCGACTTTGAGTGTGGGAATGCAGACATCGTCAATGTAAGAGTCGGCCTTGCCCATGTATTCTGGCGGTACGGCATGGGCGCCAAGAAAGGTGGTGACAACACGCAAGGGCCGCACTTCACCAATCTTGCGAGCCGCGCGCAGCATGTTGAGTTCCGTGTCGCGGTCCAGTCCATAGCCAGACTTGATTTCGATTGTAACAACACCTTCGGCAATCATGGCATCGACGCGCGGAAGAGCGCTGGCAACCAGATCATCAACTGTAGCGGCGCGCGTGGCTTTCACGGTTGAAACAATGCCGCCGCCTGCCCGCGCTACGTCTTCATAGCTCGCGCCATTCAATCTGAGTTCAAATTCAGCGGCGCGGTTGCCACCAAAAACCACGTGGGTGTGGCAATCGATGAGAGCCGGGCTTACCAACCTTCCACCCACGTCAGACGTGGCCCAGTTTTGGTAGTGGGTTGGCAGGTTTTTGTGCGGGCCAATCCAGTCAATCAACCCACCTTTGACAGCGATTGCAGCATTTTCGACAAGGCCATAATCTGTGTCATCCGTCATGGTAGCGACGCGCAGATTGATGAGAAGTTTGTCTGACAAGGCCCTTGCTTCCGCTGTCGTTTGCGATTTCACTTGCAGTGTAGAATTGAATTGTTATTATGTCTATACATAAAATGCGAAAGGTTGAAATGACGGTGATCTTTGCAAAGCGTGCATTGCTGGCACAGGGTTGGGCAGAAAACGTGCTCATCACTGTCGAAAATGGCGAGATTGCAACTGTCAATTCGCTGGCAAAGCCGCCAGCCCGTGCAGTCAAGGTGGATACGTTGTTGCCCGCACTCGGCAATGTTCACAGTCATACGTTCCAACGCGCCATGGCCGGCATGACGGAAGTGCGTGCGGCAGGCAGCGACAGTTTCTGGACATGGCGTGACCTGATGTATCGCTTTGTTGATCAACTGACGCCTGAACACATCGAAGCCATAGCTTCCCTTGCCTTCATGGAAATGCAGGAGGCGGGGTATGCTTCAGTTGGCGAGTTTCACTACGTGCATCACCAACGGGGTGGCGACCATTATGATGATCGCGCCGAACTTTCGAACCGCATTATTGCCGCCGCACATACGACTGGCATTGGCCTGACGCATCTTCCTGTTCTCTACACATATGGTGGTGCCGGTCGAGCCGCCCTGTCTGCTGGTCAGCGGCGCTTTGGCAATGATGTGGATCAGTTTTGGCAGCTTTACGAGCAGTTACGCAGCGACATATCTGCGCTCCCGGCGGATTTCCGCATGGGCATTGCGCCCCATTCATTGCGTGCAACGTCACCGGAGGACTTGCGAACGTTGCTTGCAATCCACAAAGCTGGTCCGGTCCACATGCACATCGCTGAGCAGATGCTGGAAGTCGAAGCCATTCAAAGCTGGCTGGGCGCGCGTCCAGTTGAATGGTTGTTGGACAATGTGAACGTTACAGCCGACTGGTGCCTCGTTCATGCCACCCATTTGAACGAAAATGAAACCGTTGATTTGGCAAGAACTGGCGCAGTCGCGGGCCTTTGCCCCATCACCGAAGCCAATCTTGGGGATGGCATTTTCAACGGCGCTGCCTTCCTGCATGCGGGCGGCGCATTCGGTATCGGCACAGACTCAAATGTTCAGATTTCACTTTCCGATGAATTGCGCATGTTGGAATATTCCCAGCGCCTCAGGGACCGCGCACGCAATGTCATGGTTGTTGGAGAAGGGTCTGTCGGACACACACTTTATACGATCGCCGCAAAAGGTGGGGCGCAGGCTTTAGGCCGCAACGCCGGAGAAATCGCTGTCGGCAAATTGGCTGATCTTGTTGCCATCAACTGCGATACCCCTGCTCTTTGCGCATTGGCAACGCACCAGCTGTTGGACGGCCTCGTCTTTACCGCGAAAGACTCTGTTGTGACAGATGTCTGGTCGGCTGGACGCCACTGTGTTGTAGAGGGCAAACACATTCAGCATGACGTCATCGTCTCTCGATACAGAACCGCTATCGCTGCGCTGGTGCAGACGCTTTAATCCAACAGGTTGAGTGTCACGATCAGAGCAGACGCCTTCTCGGTGAAATCCAATAACATGGAACCGGTTTCCATCAGAGCTGTGTCACCAAAACGAAGGGGGTGTTTACGCTCAACAAGCGTTTCCCCTTCCAGACCCACGATTGCGATATTTTGTGTTGAGTTGGCTTGCAGTTTGAGATGGTCGGGTGCCTTCAAAAGGATAACGTCGGCGTGACATCGCTTTGGATCAAACATGACGTTGAGGTCACAGATCGGGCCGTCGATCAGCTTGGAGTCAATGGCCTGCCCACCGTCGAACTTCACCGGCGCACCCAGGGCCGCCTCAATGGTGCGATCTGTCGAGGTCAGCTTGATGCCGTTACCTTCTATAACTGTCAAAATTCGCGTCAGGCCGACGAAACTCGAAAATGGTCCATCGCTTGCCACGTCGGCAATGCTCAAGCGCCAGATGATGTTTTCATTTTCGCGCACCGCTGCAATCTCGCGGGTAACACCGCCGCCATTTTTCCAGGGAATGGTTTCGAGTTCCGAGAACCGGATGATGCGCAAAGTGCAGACTTCCTGTGATGGGTTGAAAGAAATTCCCCCGTCGTGATGATATGTATATACTTGGAGAAATGACAGCGAAACTTAAATCCAAAACCAAACCTCAAAAGCCAGAACCAACATCACTGCACTTGCAGATTTTGAATGTCGTCCAAGACAATATCGTTTCGGGAAAATGGCCGCCCGGGTTTCGCATTCCCTTTGAAACCGAAATGGCTGAGGAATATGGTTGTTCGCGGATGACAGTGAACAAGGCCTTGACCCAACTGGCGCAGTCGGGGTTGCTGATCAGAAATCGAAAGTCTGGAAGTTTCGTCAAAGCGCCACAATCATTGTCGGCGGTGCTTGAAATCACCAATATTCGAACTGAAGTCACCGCAACAGGCAAGCAATACTCATACAAACTCTTGAGTGATGTTGTGCGTGATGTCGAGCAACACGACCACAGCCATTTTGCCTCAGACGCGATCAAGAAAATCCGCGATGTGAAATGTCTGCACGCGGCGAATGGCAAGCCTTTCTGTTACGAGGAGCGGATTATCAATTTGAGCGCAGTGCCGGAAGTTAAAGCCGTCAGTTTTGAAACCGAGTCACCTGGAAATTGGCTGTTACAGCGGGTGCCCTGGAATTCAGCGGAACACCAGATCATTGCCAAAGCTGCATCGCCTCAAATGGCAAATGCGCTGGATATCAAAGCCGGTGACGCTTGTCTTGTTGTGGAAAGAACCACAAGAAACAAAAGAGGGTACGTCACCTGGGCGAGACTTTCCTACGCCGGTGATCAACACCGATTGTTCGCCAGCTTCACGCCAACGGGCTAAGCCTTCACACCAGATGGCAGGCAACCTCATGCCCAGCTTTACTTTGCAGTTGCGGCCTCTTCTCGGCGCACGGTGTTTCCGCAATCGGGCATCTGGTGCGAAACGGGCAACCGCTCGGCGGTGACAGGGGAGACGGCAACTCACCCTTGAGGACGATGCGTTGCCGCTTGTGTGCGGGGTCTGCAACGGGTGTGGCCGAAAGCAGTGCCTTGGTATAGGGATGTTGGGGCCTGCTGAAAATCGCGTCGCGGCTGCCCTGTTCCACGACATGACCCAGATACATCACCATCACATCGTCGGCGATATGGCGAACAACGGATAGATCGTGACTGATAAAGACATAGGCCAACCCCAGTTGTTCTTGCAGGTCGGCCAACAAATTCAACACCTGCGCCTGGATTGAAAGATCAAGCGCTGATACAGGTTCATCGAGCACGAGCACCTCAGGTTCCAACATCAAGGCGCGGGCGATGGCGATGCGCTGGCGCTGGCCACCTGAGAACATGTGGGGGTAACGATCATAATGTTCAGGCCGCAAACCCACGCGACGCAGCATCTCCCGCGCTTTTGCCGAGCGCTCAACGGACGTGAAACGACCATTCACCAGAAGCGGTTCTTCAAGCGCGTGGCCAATTTTTTGTCTTGGGTTCAAAGAACCATAGGGATTTTGAAATACGATCTGCACCTTGGGGCGAAGCGTCAGCAGGGTCGCCTGGTTTGCGCCAGCAACTTCCAATTCACCAATGCGCAATGTTCCAGCGGTCGGGAGTTCGATCATCGTCAGCAGGCGGGCCAAGGTAGACTTACCGCAGCCCGACTCCCCCACAATGGCCAGCGTTTTTCCCTTGTCCAACGTAAAACTTGCGCCATCCAGCGCTTTCAACATCTTTGTTTCTGCAAAAATCCCCCGCTTCACGGGATAATATTTTTTGAGATCCCGGGCTTGCAGAAGATTGCTCATGACGCATCACTTTCAAGCGGAAAGTGACACAGCACATTGTTTTTAAGGGGGGGCGCTTCATGCTTGCAAAAATCCTGGGC
>JANOPL010000141.1:0-29381 GCA_031421835.1 Hyphomicrobiales bacterium
CTTACGGCAAAACCGCGACGTTTATGCCAAAGCCGGTGTTTGGCGACAATGGCTCGGGCATGCACTGCCACTTCTCCATCTGGAAAGACGGAAAGCCCATGATGGCCGGCAACCAGTATGCTGACTTGTCGGAACTCTGCCTGTATTTCATCGGCGGTGTCATCAAGCATGCCAAGGCGTTGAACGCTTTCACCAACCACTCAACCAACTCTTACTAGCGTTTGGTGCCGGGTTATGAAGCGCCAGTGTTGCTTGCCTATTCGTCACGCAACCGCTCGGCCTCGTGCCGCATTCCCTTCACGTCGAACCCGAAGGCAAAACGTGTTGAAGTGCGCTTCCCCGATCCAACAGCCAACCCATATCTGTGCTTCTCGTCCATCATCATGGCAGGCCTTGATGGTATCGTGAACAAAATCCACCCCGGCCCCGCCATGGACAAGAACCTCTACGACCTGCCACCGGCAGAACTCGCAAAAGTTCCAACCGTCTGCGGCTCACTGCAAGAAGCCATCGACTGCCTCAAGGCTGACCATGAGTTCCTGACCAAGGGCAATGTGTTCTCGGTTGACCAGATAGAGTCATACCTCGACCTGAAACAAGAAGAACAAGACCGCTACCGCATGACCCCGCATCCGGTGGAGTATGATATGTATTACAGCTGCTGATCAGCGGCCTGTGACGAACGCAAACCCCGGGTGTGAGCCCGGGTTTTTTTTATTCCGTTTTCTCTGCAAGGGGCATCTCGCCGGAGCGCGAAGTGCTGGCATCATAAACACGACGCGCCTGCCGTATGGCATCGTGATTTTGCGCTGACCATGAGGCCAAGGCACCCAATGCCGACTGTAATGAATATCCGAGCGGTGTCAGGGCGTATTCAACTTGTGGCGGTGCAGTTGGAATAACAGTGCGTGAAATGAAACCATCCCGGTGCAAATTGCGCAATGTCTCAGAGAGCATGCGTTGCGATATGTCTTCAATTGCACGGCGTAAAACGCCAAAACGACGGGCACCACTTTGCAGCTCCAAAACAATGAGCGCGCTCCATTTATCACCCACGCGGTCTAAAACATCTCGCACCGGGCAATTTGCATTCAAGGCCAGGTTTTGACGATTGCCAGCCTTTACTGTGCTTAACTGATCCATTCTCAATAGTTCCTTCGCTGTCACTATGGGCGCGCAAGATGCCCTCTTGCGATCATCCAGAAAATCTATAAATGAGCCCTACTCTCATTTAGAGACTGATTCAAGGAGAACCTCATGTACCTCGTCACCGGAGCCAACGGCAAACTCGGCCGGGCTGTTATTCATCACCTGCTCGATACCTTTAAAATTCCAGCGTCGAAAATCATAGCGGCCACGCGCGATCCTGCCAAACTGAACGACGTGGCGGCGAAGGGCGTCGTCACTCGCGCCGCTGATTTCAATGACGAGGCAGGGCTCGTGAAAGCCTTTGCAGGCGTGTCGCGATTGTTGCTGATTTCAACAGACAGCATGGAACCCGGCGTCCGGGAAAAGCAGCACCTCGCTGCCGTGAAGGCTGCAGAACAGGTAGGTGTGGCCCATGTTGTTTACACTTCAATGCCGAACCCTGACACATCAGCAGTTCTCTTCGCACCGGATCATCTCAATACCGAAAAGGCTCTTGCAGCTTCTCGTTTGGAAGGCTGGACAGTCCTGCGACACAACTGGTATAACGAAAACTTGCTGATGTCTTTGCCACAAGCCCTGCAGAGTGGCACGCAATACACCGCTGCTGGACAAGGTAGGATTCCTTATATCGCTCGTGCTGATCTTGCCTTCGCAGACGCTGCAGCACTTGTTGGCTCCAAAGGCAAAGCGACATACACCTTGACCGGCGCAGCTGCCTACACAACAGACGAAATCGCATCCTTGGTGAGCAAAGCCACGGGAAAGCCACTCAATGTCGTTCACGTGCCAGTCGAAGGTTTAGTGCAGGGAATGATAGGTGCAGGCTTGCCAGAACCAGTGGCACGACTGTTCGCGTCCTTTGACGATAACACCGCCAAGGGCGGACTGGGCAACATAACTGGCGACTTCAAGAAAATTACGGGACAAGAACCAGCAAGTTTCGAAAGCTGGTTGAAGGCAAATTCGGGAGCCTTCATAGCTTAGAGCGGCACCACAGCGGCCGATTTCTTCGCCGCACCGGGGGAGTGTGAATGAATCTCGAATGGTCGGAACGAAAGTTCCGGCCGTTCATTTTTGCGCTGAATCAATACGGCACACGAAAAATGCGTCATTATCGCGGATACTGAAAAGGGAGTTCTATCATGCTGACCTATGACGTGACGGCGAAGCGTGTGGACAGTCACGGCAGTCTGGAACCATTTCCAATATCATAGCCGACGTGGTCAACTTGACCGGAGAGATCAGGAGTAAAATATGAGTCGATTGCATGCTGAAAATCATCTTTTGTATAACCTCGCAATTCTGTAGATTTCTAGCTCGGACTTGCACACTGTTCAGGATCAAACAAATGTCTTTTGCGCCCTCCGGATTTAACAAAGTTATTCTTGCTGTTTTGCACATCAGCTTCTTGCTGGTTGTGTTTTGCGTAGCCTCTCGAGCGCAAAACACGTTTGTGCCCGTTCCCACGCAGTTCATCGCTGCACTGGCAGAGCCCGGCGCAAAAACTGGAACGGGTGCTGAAAGCTGGGGGTTGTGGACCATCGACCCCGGACCACGTGGCGTGCATTTAACGCGATACGCGCAGCTGCTTGAAAACGGTTCAATTGCCAAGGCGGGTTGGAAATTCGACTCGTCCGATTGGTGGCTGGATGAAAACGGCTTGATTATGGAGCATCCGAAATATGGCATGCCACCAGGTCGCTACATGGTAACGGGAGATCGCGAAGTAACGACAATTCTGACTGTCCATCCGAAAGACTCAAGCGGCAAGCAACGGTGGGAATTGGCGAAAGACGCAACAATTTATGATGTCACCCATTTGCGATGCAGGTCTGCGCGTTACAAACCAATTGCAAACAATTCGGCCTGCTCGCCTGCTGCAGCCCCACGGGACCAGTTTCGCGTGCCGCCCGGTGCTGCCATGCCGATTGTCAGTGGATGTAACAAGCAAGACTACACTGTGCTATTTATCATCGGCATTGAGAACTAAGGCCTGAGGTTTTTATTCTACGTCCCTCATAATGATCTCCGCACCCTTCCACCCCACCATGATGGCGGGGGCGTTGGTGTTGCCTGCGATCAGATTAGGAAAGATAGACGCATCACAGATGCGCAAGCCTTGAATGCCATGCACACGCATCTGCGGATCGACAACTGAGGCGTTAGGGTCGAGACCCATGCGCGCGGTGCAGCTAGGATGATAAACCGTGCCACTGCGCTGTTTGAAATCATGAATGAGATCAGCATCACTTTGCACCTGGGGGCCAGGGCGCAATTCTTCAGCCACCAGTTCAGCAAAGGGCGATGCTGATGCAATGCGGCGAAGGAATTTCACCGCCTCCAGCATTTCCTGCACGTCGTGATCGGTGCTGTATGCATTGCCTGTGATTTTTGGGTGGTCATGCGGGGCGGCTGATCGCAACCCGATGTGACCACGAGATGTGGGTCTGCAATTTGAAAGGCCAATTGATAAACCAGAGAACGGGTCCGGGTTCAAAATCGGGCGCTCACCAGCGCGGGGCAGAAGGGTTGAAAAGGCTTGCATGTAGAGTTGCATATTCGGGCGCGCATGTTTTGCACTGGTTCTGAAAAAACCTCCCCCGTGGTTGATCGAAAGACTCAAAGGCCCCTGTCTCAGCAGCAGATATTGCAGTCCCGCTTTCAGCTTGCCCCACCACGGGCGCAATTCGTCGTTCAGTGTGGGTATCTTCATGCGATAGGTATAGTTGAGACCCACATGATCTTCGAGGTTCTGTCCAACGTGATTATTGTTGATGCGAACATCGATATTGAGGTCGCGCAAGTGTTGGGCTGGCCCCACGCCCGACAACATCAAAAGCTGAGGGGAATTGATGGCACCACCCGCCAATATCACTTCGCTGGTGGCGCGAACTGACGTCCTTATTCCGCGCTGCAGATAGGTGACGCCGATGGCACGGGTGCCTTCAAAATCAATTCGCTCTACAAATGCATTACTTTCAACGCGCAAGTTTTTGCGTTTTTGCGCAGGCCATAAAAACGCCCGTGCTGCACTTAAACGCTGGCCATTGCGGACTGTGAGTTGGTAGGTACCCGCACCTTCCTGCGTCTCGCCATTGAAATCCGCGTTGAACGGCAGCCCAACGGCTTGGCAGGCTTCGATGTATTTGAACGTGAGGGGGTGCACGCGCGATGTTTGATCCGACACATGCAAAGGCCCACCTACGCCCCGCCAGGCATTGCCACCTGTGCTTGTGTCCTCAATTTGCTTGTAAGCCGCAAGCACACTGTCCCAGCCCCATTCCGGGCCCGCGGTGTCACCCCAGCTTTTATAATCATCCTGATGGCCGCGAATATAAACCATGGCGTTGATGGAGCTGGAGCCGCCGATGATTTTGCCACGTGGCCAATGATCCCTTTGGCCATTGAGGCCGGGATCAGGTTCGGCTGCATACATCCAGTTGACCATAGGGTCGTAAAAAGTCTTGCCGTAACCCAAGGGCATTTGAACATAAAAGCCCTTGTCGCTGCCGCCAGCTTCCAGAAGCAAGACCGAATGCTTGCCATTTTCAGTCAAGCGATTAGCTAAAACACATCCTGCCGACCCGGCACCCACAATGATATAGTCGTAAATCATGGTGCCACAGTCCACGGTGTTCAGGTGATTTTCAAGGGTCAATGCAGGTGAGAAAATTTTGCGATTGTAGCCCTTTTCCAGACTTGCCAAAGTGTCGCAACACAGGAACACTCACCTCATGAAAATCAAAGATTTGAAAGTCTTCATCGTCGGCAATCCGCCTCCCGGCTGGGGCGGACGCTATTTCACGTTTGTAAAGCTGACGACGGACACTGGCATCATCGGCTATGGCGAATGCTACTGCGCCACCTTCGGCCCCAAGGCCATGACAGCGATGATCGAAGACACCTTTGGCCGTTATGTGGAAGGCATGGACCCGTTTCATATCGAGGCCCTGTGGCGCAAGGTCTATGGTTCAGGCTTCACACAACGCCCTGATGTGAGCTTGATGGGCGTTCTCTCCGGCATAGAAATCGCCTTGTGGGACATCATCGGCAAGGCGCTCAACAAACCGATTTACGAGCTGATCGGCGGGCGCGTGCATGAGAAATTGCGCTCCTACACTTACATATATCCTGACCTCGCCAAGGGCCAGGACGACTCAATTTATTGGAATGCTGAAGCCTCCGCCGAGCGTGCGGCGCATTATGTGAAACAAGGTTTCACCGGCATCAAATTTGACCCAGCCGCCCCATACTCCTCCTTTGATCCGCGGCAACCTTCGCTGGAATCGATGGAGCTGTGTGCCAAGTTCTGCAAACTCATCCGCGAGGCTGTGGGCAACAAGGCTGATTTGTTGTTTGGCACACACGGGCAATTCACGGCCTCGGGCGCCATCCGCTTCGCTAAACAAATTGAAGTTTACAACCCGCTGTGGTTTGAAGAACCAACACCACCCGACAGGCCAGAAGAAATGGCCCTCGTGGCGCGCGGTACGTCCATCCCCATTGCCACAGGTGAACGCCTGACAACAAAATATGAATTTGGCCGCGTGCTCGAATTGCGCGCTGCTTCAATTCTACAAATGGCCTTGGGCCGCGTGGGCGGCATTTGGGAAGCCAAGAAAATTGCTGGCATGGCGGAAGTCAATTACGCACAAATTGCACCACATCTTTATGCAGGTCCGATTGAAGCTGCGGCCAATATTCAATACGGCGCTTCGCTTCCAAATTTCCTGATCCTCGAAAGCATCGAAACCTTTGGTGGATTTTATACCAAGCTTTTGAAAAAGCCGATCCGGTGGGAACAAGGCTATGTCATTCCACCCACAGAGCCGGGCTTGGGCGTGGAACTGAATGAGGAAGTGGCGCTGGCACACCCTTACACAGGCACGAAACTTCATCTTGAAATGACGAACCATCCGGTGAATGTATGAAGTACGGTTATATTGGTCTTGGAAACTTAGGCGGCCACATCGCGGCAAGTCTGCAACGCGCAGGCCACCAGATCGTCGTCAATGACATCGACAAAGCCTTGGGCGAACGGCATATCAAAGCGGGTGCGGTGTGGGCGGCGACGCCACAGGAACTTGCCGCGCAAGTCGATCACGTCTTCACCTGTTTGCCGTCACCTGTTGTCAGCGAAAAAGTGTTGAGCGCAATTCTTGAAACGCTGAAACCCGGCGGCACGTGGATTGAAAACTCCACCAATGGCCGTGATGAAATGCAACGCCTGGCGGCGATGGCCGCAGCAAAGGGTGTTCGCGTTTTGGAAGCGCCGGTGACGGGTGGTGTGCATCTTGCGGCGCGGGGTGAGATCACGGTGCTTGTGGGCGGCGATGCTGATCTTTTTGAAACCCACAAGCCAGCGTTGGAGGTTATCGGCAACAAAACGTTCCACATGGGCGCAATCGGCTCGGCGGCCATCATCAAAGTGATCACCAACATGCTGGCCTTTATCCACTTGGTGGCTGATGCAGAAGCTTTGATGCTGGCCAAGCGCGGCGGTTTGGATTTGGGCCAAGCCTGGGCCGCGATCACCGCGTCGAGCGGCACCAGCTTCGTGCATGAAACCGAAGGACAACTCATTCTCAACGGTAGCTATGACATTGCCTTCAGCATGGACCTCGCTTTGAAGGACTTGGGCTTTGCCATGAATTTCGGCAAGGAGTTTGGCGTGCCATTGGATCTGGCCTCCATGACAAACCAGACCTTCATGAAAGGCAAGGCCATGTATGGTGGCACAGCACAGTCCACACAAATTGCCAAACTTTTGGAGGATGCCGTGGGAACCGATTTGCGCGCCAAAGGCTTTCCTGCACGACTTGAATAGTTTTCAAACACAGTCTTGGTTTGGCCACGAAATCTGGGTTAAAACCGATGACGTTCAATTCACACCGGGAGTGCTCTGTCATGACAAAGTTTTTGTCCATCATTTGTAGCATGGCCTTGGCCACCACATTGGCCTTGCCTGCTGCCACTTCTTCCGAGGCGGGCAGCAAGCGCGAATGCCGCGCTTATGCTGAAAGAAAAGCCGACCGCAAGACCAGCCGCCGCGTTGTGCGCAATCTTTTTATTGGTGGATTAGCTGGTGGCGTATTCGGTTCGATCGTGGGCGGCCGTAAAACCACTGTATTCGGCGCTTTGGGTGGCGCTGGTGCTGGCGCTGTGATAGGGGATCGCCAATGGCGCAAGTTTTACAAGCGCGCTTATGCGGATTGCCGCGCCAATGGTCGCTACTGAGATTTAAGGAATAGACAATGACGCACGTCCGTGTCGTCGGCGCGGGCCCGGCGGGTTTGATGGCCGCCGAGGTGCTGGCCCGAGCGGGGCACAGTGTCACCGTTGTGGACCATCACAAAAATCCGGCTCGCAAATTTTTACTCGCGGGTCGCGGTGGTTTGAACCTCACACACAATGAGTTGCTCGACAAATTTCTATCCTGCTATAGCGACAGTCGGCCACTTCTTGAATCTGCCATCACCGCGTTCCCGCCCGAAGCATTGCGGGCTTGGTGCCATGATCTCGGTATTGAAACCTTCGTTGGGTCTTCTGGTCGTGTTTTTCCAAAGAACTTGCGTGCATCACCGCTCTTGCGAGCGTGGTTGCGGCGACTGGATGAGTTGGATGTCAAGTTACAGTCGCAAACCGCGTGGCATGGCTTTGACGATGTACCGACAATCCTCGCGCTCGGTGGTGCCAGTTGGCCGGAGTTAGGGTCTGATGCGGCATGGGTCAAAGTGTTTGAAGCAGCCGGTGTAAAGGTTGATCCGCTGCTACCTTCAAATGGCCGGCAACTTGTAACTTGGAGCGAGCACTTTGCAAGCCGCTTTGCCGGGACTCCGTTAAAGAATGTCACCGTGACTGTTGCGGGCCGCAAGATGCGCGGAGAAGTGATGGTCACCAAAGACGGCATCGAAGGTGGCGCAATTTATGGACTATCACCGCAGTTCCGTTTGCCCAATATCACCAGCATGTCCATCGACTTGAAGCCGGATATGAGCGCTGAAACTGTGGTGCAGCGCTTGTCTTGGCCGCGCGGCAAAGAAACCCGCACCAACTATTTGCGAAAAGCCCTTGGTCTTGCTCCGGTGGGCATTTCACTGATGCGTGAAGCAAACTGCGAAGACCCGAAGGCGGTCGTCATACCTGTCACAAGCCCTGCCCCTATCCGCCGTTCCATTTCAACAGCGGGTGGTGTTGCCGCTACCGAAGTGGATGAGAATTTTCGGTTGTTGAAATATCCCTCAACTTATGTGGTGGGCGAAATGCTGTCGTGGGACGCGCCCACGGGCGGGTATTTGCTGCAAGCCTGTTTTGCAACAGCGCGGAAAGCTGCAATTTATCTGAGTCAGTCCCTTAAGTCATAAATTACACGCTATAATTTCAATTTTGCCAAACCACTAAACCCAACTAAAGTTTGTTTGCCGCGATTCCATGCGGCTCAAATTGATGGGGGATCACATGAAGAAATTGGCAGCAGAATTTTTCGGAACTTTTTGGCTTGTCTTAGGGGGCTGCGGCAGTGCTGTATTGGCAGCGGCATTTCCGGACGTCGGCATTGGTTTGGCCGGAGTGTCATTGGCGTTTGGTTTGACAGTGCTGACAATGGCATATGCCGTAGGTCATATTTCAGGTGGGCATTTCAATCCCGCTGTTTCAGTCGGGTTGGCAACAGCTGGACGCTTCTCTTGGAGTGCCCTGCCCGGATATGTGGCAGCACAATGTGCGGGTGCCATCGTTGCGGCTTTGGTTCTGTATCTGATTGCAACGGGCAAAGCCGGCGTCACAACAGTCGGTGGTTTTGCCTCAAACGGTTATGGTGAAAATTCACCCGGCAAGTTCTCGTTGTTTGCGGCGTTGTTGACTGAAGTGGTAATGACAGCGGGCTTCTTGATTGTCATTCTCGGAGCCACTGCCAAAAAAGCAGCAGCAGGATTCGCACCGATCGCCATTGGTCTGGCGTTGACCCTCATTCACCTGGTGTCGATTCCCGTCACCAATACATCAGTCAACCCTGCCCGTTCGTTGGGTGTGGCGTTGTTTGCCGATGGTCCGGCCTTGCAACAGCTTTGGCTGTTCATTGTTGCACCTGTCGTGGGTGCTGTGATTGGTGCAGTTATTCATAAAGCGCTGCTGAACGAGGACTAAAATAGCGAAAAGCCCTCATCCGGTTTTGAAGCCGGATGAGGGTAACTGCTCAATGCAGATCAAAACGGTCCGCATTCATGACCTTGGTCCAGGCTTTCACAAAGTCTCCAACAAAAGCTTTTTCTGAATCATTCTGCGCATAAACTTCAGCCAAGGCTCGCAATTGCGAGTTTGACCCGAATACCAAATCCACACGCGTCGCAGTCCATCTGGTTTTTCCAGTTTTTCGATCAACACCTTCAAACGCATCTTGGGCTTTTGATGTTGGATTCCACTGGGTGTCCATGCTCAACAGATTGACAAAAAAGTCAGTTGTCAGTGCGCCCACCCGTTTGGTGAATACCCCATGCTGGGAGCCACCGACGTTTGCGCCAATCACGCGCAATCCGCCAACAAGAGCTGTCATTTCAGGTGCTTTCAAACCCAGGAGTTGCGCCTTGTCGACCAACAGCTCTTCAGCTGAAATGGCGTATTGGGTTTGAAGATAGTTGCGGAAACCATCTGCCACCGGTTCAAGTACAGCAAAGGATTCAACGTCAGTTTGCGATTGCGTGGCGTCTGTG
Organism: Hyphomicrobiales bacterium; assembly: GCA_031421835.1. GTDB lineage: Bacteria > Pseudomonadota > Alphaproteobacteria > Rhizobiales > Aestuariivirgaceae > Aestuariivirga. The sequence goes on from JANOPL010000141.1 coordinate 9,858, forward strand.
CGACCGGGTGCGAAAGGCACTTTCACTTTGTGCCCGGCAGCTTTCGCAGCCTTTTCCACACCGACGCAGCCACCCAACACAATCAAGTCAGCCATCGACGCTTTGGTTTTACCTTTGTTGAAGTCCTTTTGCAGTTTTTCATAAACGGCCAAAACCCTGGCCAATTGGGCAGGTTGGTTGACGTCCCAATCTTTTTGCGGCGTCAAGCGAAGGCGCGCGCCATTGGCCCCACCGCGCTTGTCAGAGCCACGGAATGTTGCAGCAGACGCCCAAGCCGTTTGCACCAGTTCGGCCGTTGAAAGGCCAGACTTTGCAATTTTCTTTTTCAGTTCTTCAATCGACTTCGAACTGAGCAACTTGGCTTTACGCAAAGGGACCGGGTCCTGCCAGATTAACTCCTCTTTTGGCACCTCCGGTCCCAGGTAACGCACCCTCGGCCCCATGTCGCGGTGGGTGAGTTTGAACCATGCACGTGCAAAGGCATCGGCAAACTTCTTCGGATTTTGGTGAAAGCCCCGCGAGATCTTTTCATAATCCGGGTCTATGCGCATTGCCATGTCGGCAGTCGACATCATGATTGGCACTTTGCGTGTGGCATCAGCAGGGTGGGGCGCCATGTCTTTTTCTTGCAAGTTTTTGGCGTGCCATTGTTGCGCCCCTGCAGGACTACGTCCCAACTCCCACTCATAGCCGAACAGAACATCGAAATAACCATTGTCCCATGTGATGGGGTTTGACGTCCACGCGCCATGCAAGCCGCTTGAAATCGTATCGCCGCCTTTGCCTTTGCCGTGGCTGCTCAGCCAACCCAGACCTTGTGCTGCAAGATCAGCGCCTTCAGGCTCCGGGCCGACAAGCTTCGCGTCACCCGCACCATGTGTCATGCCAAAGGTATGACCGCCCGCCACGAGCGCAACAGTCTCCTCATCATCCATAGCCATGCGGGCAAAGGTTTCGCGAATGTCGCGCGCGGACTTCAGAGGATCAGGATTACCATTCGGGCCTTCAGGGTTGACATAAATCAACCCCATCTGCACAGCGGCCAGAGGGTTGGCCAATTCACGGTCGCCGCTGTAACGTTTGTCGTCGAGCCAGGTTGTTTCTGCACCCCAATAAATATCTTCTTCGGGTTCCCACACATCAGCACGACCCCCACCGAACCCAAAGGTTTTGAAACCCATGGATTCAAGAGCAACGTTGCCCGTGAGAATCATCAAATCTGCCCAGGAAATACCGTTGCCGTATTTTTGTTTGATCGGCCAAAGCAAGCGACGCGCCTTGTCCAGGTTGACGTTGTCAGGCCAACTGTTGAGTGGCGCAAAACGCTGCGTGCCGGACGTTGCACCGCCTCGGCCATCGCCAGTGCGATAGGTACCCGCACTGTGCCAAGCCATGCGAATGAAGAATGGTCCGTAATGGCCATAGTCAGCGGGCCACCAATCCTGTGAGTCCGTCATCAGTTTGCGCAGGTCTTTTTTGAGCGCTTTCAAATCCAGCGACTTGAAAGCTTTGGCATAGTCAAAAGACTCAGCCATCGGGCTCGACAAGGAAGAGTTCTGATGCAGCATTTTCAAGTTGAGTTGGTTTGGCCACCAATCGCGGTTTGACCTGACTGCAAAATTTGTCGGGCTGTGCATCACCGGGCATTTTCCGGCTGGGGCCGCATCCATTTTATCCATCAAACTCTCCTGTTTACAGTTTAGAATAGTTCTAATGAATAGGACCTGCATTCGCAAGCCTGCACGACATTAAAATTCAGTCAGACACCCTGACAATCAAGTTGATTTGAAGCGCGGGTCAAACCTTGTTACCTTTAATGAAGAAAGCTGAGAGGTCTAAGACAATGACGCCACCTGCTTAATACAAACGGTGAAAAGACCAGATGTGATAAATTGTCCAGTCCGCTGGATGATTGACCAAATTAAAGGAACAAGCGGCTGAAGATGCCGCAACAGGCCCCGCTGAACGCCACAGTCGGGGCCACACTTTTGAATGAACCAGTGCTTCCCCTTTGCAAGTTCAAGCGCTAGTCTCAGAATCATGACAACGCTAAAATCCATGACCGCACTTGAAACACCGCATTTGATTGTGCGGGAAATTGAGCGCGACGATGGCGATGAATTGGCCGCCTTCATGACGCAGCCACGCTACCAAAGGCACATAGCCCACCGTTTGCGCGACGGCGCGATGGTGCAGGATTTCGTCAATCGTCAAATCGCTGCCCGCGCGGATATTCGTCGGCATGTCTTCCACATGGCCGCCGAAGAAAAGTTTTCAGGCGACGTCGTGGGCGAAGGCTTTGTCATCGCTCATGGCGACGGCAGCCATGAGCTGGGCTGGGGCGTTCACCCCGCCATGTGGTCCATGGGCTTTGGCACGGAGGTCGGCCGCGCCTTGTTGGGCTTGGGCTTTGAGCACCTGCGCGCCAAGCGCATGTGGTGCAAAGTCATGACGCCCAATACAGCGTCCGCCAAACTTGCGAGGCGCGTCGGCATGGCACTCGTATCAACCCATGCTCATCACCCCATCGGTAACGGCCAATTTGGCGAGGTTGATGTCTATGCGTTGACCGCAAGCGATTACTTCGATTTGCCCTATTGAGGGCAGACCACCGCCACAATCCCATAGGATAGTCTTCGCCAGTCAAGAGGTGGAAGTGTGTTCAAACGGTTTGTATTCAGTGTCAGTGCGTTGATTTTGGTGGCTCTACCGGCAGCCGCTGACGTGGCAGATTATTGCGCTGCCTATGCCAGAGATCACGCCGACCAAGGTGTGAAAGAAAAACTGATCTGGCAAAAGCGCTATGACAATGCCCTCCAAACCTGTGGTGAGCAGTATTCACTTCAGGAACCTGTGGCAATTGTCAAAAAACCAGGAAAGCCGACGGTCAAGGTTGTGACCGAAAAACCCAAACCGATTGAAAAAGTAAAGCCGGCGGTTGAGCCCGAAGCACCCGAACCCAAAAAAGTGGCAAGCATTCCGGACCTTAAAAGCGGATCGCCGGAATGGGTCAAGTATTGCAAGAACAAGTATGTATCCTTCAATGAAGCCAAGGGCACGTATCAATCCAAAACCGGTGTCGAGCGAAAATGCCTTGTGACGGCTGATTAGTTTGTCATCAACATCGGCACCAACGATGCCACGAGCAAAACTGCCAATCCGATATTGATGATCCTGAAATACCGTGGATCCGACATCAACCGCGCCAAGCCTGCGCCAAACAAAGCCCAGGCAATCGCACTCGTCAGCCCCATGAAAATAAAGGTGGCAACGACGACAGCAACACCTGTGTAGTAACTGCTTGCGGACGTATAAGCCGATAATGCAGTGATGGCCATGATCCATCCCTTGGGGTTGATCCATTGGAACAATGCCATTTGCAGAAAACTGAGTGGTTTCGCCTCTGTCGTTGCTCCACCGCCGGAAGGTTGAGAAGTTGCAATCTTCCACGCCAGATACAACATGTAAGCGGCTCCCGCATACTTCAGGGCAATGTACAACGCGGTATAGGTTTCGAACACCCTCCCCAACCCCAAGCCGACCAACCCGATCATCAAGGGAAAGCCGAAGGCCACGCCAAACACCAAAGGTAAACTTCTGCGAAAACCAAAGTTCACGCCTGATGCCATTAGCAGCGTATTGTTTGGACCAGGCGTGTATGCGGCTATGGCTGCGAAGAGTTGCAAAGCAACAAAATGCTCGAAAGTCATGGCTCCTGTTTACACAAGCCTCACTCGTTCAATCAAGCCGAGACAACCGTGCGGGGTGTCTTTGCAACTTTTACTTTTTGCAAAATGGTGGACACCTGCGCCGCCAGCATGGGTTTGTAATAGTGGAAGCCCTGCAATTCCGTGCAGCCAGCGAGCCGCAACACACTTCCTTGTTCAGCACTCTCGACACCTTCTGCCGTTACTTCGGCTGAAAGCCCGCGTGCGACCAACAAAGTACCTTGCACAACTGCAAGCTCGGCGGTGCTGGACAGCACCTTGCTCACAATCGATTTATCGATCTTGATCCGGTCAAACTTGAAGGTCCTCAGATAGCCAATACTCGAAAAGCCAGTGCCGAAATCGTCCAACGTGACTTTGATACCGCGTTGCTGAAGGGCTTTGAAAACAACCTTGGCCCGTTCCGAATCGTGGATGAGTGATGTCTCGGTGATTTCAAATTCAACCCGGTTGGTTGCAATCCCGTTCCGTTCCAGAATGCCAAGTGCTTTCTGAACGAAGCCCGGATTGTTCAACTGCACAGCAGAAATGTTCACAGCCAGACGAAGATCAGGCCATTTTGCCGCGTGGAAACAAGCCTTCTCTAATATCAACTCTCCCAGACTATCGATAAGGCCTGAGTTTTCGGCGATACAGATAAATTTGTCGGGTACGACCCAGCGCGGTGATGTCGACGGCCAGCGTGCCAATGCTTCGACACCATTTATTTCGCCCGTTTGCGCATGTACGATGGGCTGGAACACCACATCCAGATTGCGCGACGACAATATTGACTTGAGTTCTGATGCGATCGATAGATTTTCATTGCGCTCGTCATCAAAAGCATCTTCAAAAACACAGTATCTGTTTTTGCCAGCGGCTTTGGCTTTGTACATGGCGATATCAGAGCGCCGCAGCATTTCACTGACGGCCAGTTCACCGGTTGTTTCAGCGATCCCGATGCTGGCACCCACAGACGCCAACCGACCCTCCATGTCAAATGGATGCTTGAGCATGGCAATGAAATTGTCCGAGAACGATCTTGCTTGTGCCGCAGCATCTTCACCCTTGAACAACACCACAAATTCGTCACCACCCAATCGGCTGCACATGGCCGCTTCGGCAGTTAATTGTGTGATCCCGTTTGCAATCATATAGATCAACTTGTCACCATACTCATGGCCGAAAGAATCATTCACTTCTTTGAAGCCATCAAGATCGGCGAAAGCAATGCTGTAAGGCTGGCCTGCGTCATGCAGCGTTTGCATTGCGTCTGACAAAGCGGCTCGGTTTGGCAAACCTGTGAGATGATCGTGAAATGCCTTGTGTTGCGAGTTTATCTGGTCGTCGGTCAATTGCTGAACCAGCTTCCAACACACGAACCCAACACCCATTAAAACCACGACAAGAAAACTCAACACGATGCCGATTTTCCCTGACAATGAAGACGTCAACAACTCGCCCAAGCCAAAGTTTTTCCAAACCAGCGCAAAGCTGTTTTGACCATCCAGACCCTTGAGCTGCAGATGCGCTTTTGAACCCACCTTACCGTCCGTGAAAGCCAGGCTCTCCAAAAACAATTGTTTGACCCTCGTGTCGAGCCAACTGTCATTCATGGTGCGCGAGAAATATAACACCCGGCCATTTTTTGAGTTCGACTGGTTTGGCAAATATATGGGCGCCAAGGCCACAATGCTCGGACCGTATTCTGTTTGCATGAAACCTGACGCCACGCCGCGGCGCGGATTATTTGTGTCAAGCAACGGTTCAAAGTCAGCCAGCAATTTGCCGCCAAAAAGATCAAAGTCCGGCGCAAGGTCCTTACCGTTTGAACGGCCCATCAACACGGCACCCGTAACCGAATCCAGCACAGCTACGGTATCGTAAGAGGCCGCACCCAATGTATGGCCCCAAGTTTGCTCGAACCACCTGCGATTCGGCACGCCACTTGTGTTTTCGACGGCATCCGTCCATTGCGCATTTTCACCAACAAGCCTGACCAACTCAGCTTCTTGCTGCTTGATAATGTCCTGGATCAGAATTTCATTGCGTTTTTGTTCGACAAAGTTTCCGCCCAGCTCGATGCGACGCATGAGGTCGTAGGTGAGATTGATCGCTCCAAATGTGGCGAGAACCAATGGCAGGGCTATATACACTGCAAAACGCCAGCCCGTAATCTTATGCATACAAACACACTCCAGAACTCAATCTTACAGTGCTGGAGTCATGCTTAATGTCGGGTTACTCAAAAGCCAAAGCTGCTCGATGAAGATGAACTGGCTTCAGTTGAAATAAACTATGGTTAATAAACCTTTAACAAATCATGCAGCTTGCGCCCTGCCCTGTGCCGCAATGATGTCAGCTGCCTTGCCTGTCAACTCGGCCAAATGATCATATCGCATTTCGAACGTGCCGACGCCTGCCGTGGCTGACCGGATTTCGATGATGAGTGATGCAAGTTCAGCTTCCGGCATGTAGGCTTTCACCGTGTCCCAACCCGGCCACCCCTCACGGGCATCAAAGCCCAACAACTGCCCGCGATGGCCAGTCACAATCTGATTGGCGCGCGCCGTATTCTCGTTTGGCACATGGATGTCAATCGCCATCACCGGTTCCAGGAGTATGGGAGAGCACTGTGGCATGCCGTCAACCATGGCGATACGCGCAGCCATCTTGAATGCCATTTCAGACGAATCAACATCGTGATAACTGCCGTCCGACAGATTGACGGTGAAATCCACAACCGGAAAACCAAGTGTACCCTTCGCCATCCATTCGCGGATGCCCTGCTCAACAGCCGGAATATATTGTTTGGGCACCACCCCTCCTGTGATTGTATCCGTGAACTGAAAGCCCGAACCACGTGGCAACGGCTGAATGCCAACCACCACGTCACCATACTGACCATGCCCGCCAGATTGCTTTTTGTGGCGTCCCCGCAACGAAACCGACTTTCGAATGGTTTCCTTATAAGCGATTTTTCTGATGCCTGATTGCGCATGCACACCAAATTTGCTTGCCAACTTTTCCAATGCCACGCGCAGATGCATTTCACCTTGCCCCCACAGCACCAAATCACCGGTATCGTGGCTGTGTTCGAAATGAAGTGACGGGTCTTCTTCCATCAACCGCGCAATTGCACTTGTGAGTTTTACCTCGTCCTTGCGATCACCCACAGAAACCGCAAAACCATAAACAGGCTTGGCATGCGCAATTTTGGCCAGCTGCACGCATGCGCCGCGGGCGGTTGAAACGGTTTGCCCCGTTGTGATGACTTCAAGCCGTCCCAGCGCAACCACATCTCCGGCTTGGGCTTGCGTTTGCTTGATCAGTCCAGTTCCAGATAAGCCGGACAGTCCGGCGATGCGTGCTTCGTGGTCTTTGCCATCATGAACGACAGCACCGTCAACCAAGGTGCCGCACAAAACCCGTGCAATCGAAAGTTTCCCACCCTGTGCCGTGTGCTGTGTTTTCATGATCTGCGCCACGGCTGAAACGGTGGGCACCAAGCCAAGTCTTTCAGCGGTGCGCGCCACACCGTGGGTGTCGTGTCGCAAGGCTTTCAACAGCCGTCCAATGCCATGACCGTGTTCAGCAGAACCAAACAAAACCGGCGTGACATGACCTGCCATCACATCGTTTCTCAGGTCTTTGAATACCTGGTCGCGCGACGGCTCCATGTCTGACAGCAACTGCTCCATCAGCGCGTCATCATGATCTGCCAGGGACTCCAAAAGAGTAAACCGTTCCTGCTTTTCAAGAGCGGCAATATCGGCTGGCATATCGACCACACGGCTTTCCGCCATTTCCTGATAAATGTGGGCACGCTCCAGTGCCAAGTCGACAAACCCCGTCACTGCTCCGTTACCCCAGATCGGCAATTGACGCAGCACCAACGGCTTTGAACTTGCTGGTTGCATCCAAGCCAAAACATCGCGTGGGGCCGCGCCAGCCTTGTCGATTTTATTCAGGAACAAAATGCGCGGCACGCCTGCCTGATCGAGTTCTCGCAATATCAGTTGCAAGGCCGGTGCTTTTTTGGAGTCTGCATCAACCACCACAATCGCCGCATCGCACACGGGCAATACGGCTCTGGCATCATTTGAAAATTCGATTGATCCCGGGCAGTCAATGAAATTGAAACGTTCATCCATGAATGTGAGAGCTGCGACATTGATATCCACGCCCATGCCATGGGCTCGCGCTTCTTGTGAAGCATCTCCGGCCAAAGATTTATCTGTGGCCTTCCCCTGCCGCGTGATCGCTCCGGCCCGATACATCAAGGCTTCAAGTAAACTTGTCTTTCCACTTTGATAGGGTCCAACGATGGCAATCAATCGCGGACCCGTTGGCTCTCTGCCATTGGCAACATTCATGGGCGACCCTCCTCTGCTGGTTCATTTGCACCGAGGGGCTGCCCTGAAGGACAACTATGAGCACTGCCCAGGGCAGCTCCAGTTATGAGACTGACTCTTTCTTATCTCACTGGCAAGCAGAATCAAAAAAGCCCGGCGCGAGGGCCGGGCTTTATCGAAGTCTTTAAACTGAACTTAGCGCGCGGGGCGTAAATTCAAACTTGCGACACCGGCAGCAATATTCAACCCGGTTTGTGCCTGGATGCTGATGGGTTGAAGATTGATGGATTTCTTGAAACCACCCACCAGCACGTTCGCCCCAATGCCCAAGCCGACCGTGGCTTCTGCGGACGCGCCTGTGTAGCTGCCCTTCAACGAACCGCGTTTGGTTTTGCCGGGAGCAAAAACCACCCAGCCGAGCACGCCATCGGTTGTCACACCAATATCCAAGCCCAACTTGCCAATGGTGCCGTTGTAATATTCACGACCGCCACCCGTGCGTTTGAATTCACACTCTACGTCTTTCGAAGAGCCGATGATGAAGCCGACGCCGGACTCAATCCGGCAATTCAAAACACCAATCTTCACGCCGCCAGCCACCGCCGGAGTACCCGCAAATGCCGAAACAACAAGTAACGAAGCCAAAAATCTTTTCATAAGAATCCCTTTCAATGTTCATCCGTTATCGCGAAGAATGTGACGGCAATTGGGCTTCAGCCCCGCCCCATGAAATCACCCTTACCCAAAACAACGCCGTTATGACGCAAAATGTTATAAGCCGTTGCCATGTGGAAGTAGAAGTTTGGCAAAGCCGCAGAATTGACATAGTCCGCCCCAGGCAATGTCACATCCTTGCCACTGACCTTCATCGTCACGTCTCGGCCTTCAACACCCACAAAAGCTGACTTATCGAGCGCTTCCAAAAATGCCACACACCTGTCGATGCGAGCATAAAGCCCCTCAAATGTGGTTTCTTCGTCGGGAAAACTTGGGCCAGCCACCCCCGCCAAACGCGCACCGCAGCCCTTGCCAAAATCTGTCACCAACTGCACCTGCCGCATGAGGTTGAACATGTCGGGTGCCAAGCGCATGCCCAACATGACTGATTTATCAATCTTGCGGTCTTCACAATGGGATTCAGCCTTGTGCAAAAATTTATGCATGGCCTTGAGATTGTGGATCAACACCAAAACGGTGTTGTTGTAAATTGTCATGACGTTACCTCAAATTGGCGCAAAAGCGCTGAATGCGTGAACAGGCGTCTTCAAGTGTCGTTGTCGCGGTGGCGTAAGATATGCGGAAAAACGGCGATGTGCCAAAGGCCGCACCCTGCACAGCCGCAACACCTTCAGCCGCCAACAATTCGACGACGAAATCCTCGTCGCTGGCAATCACTTTGCCAGACGGCGCTGTTTTTCCAATTGCACCCGCACAGGATGGGTAAACATAGAAAGCCCCTTCCGGTGTGGCGCATTTCAAACCCTTGGCCTGGTTCAGCATCGAGACCACAAGGTCCCGGCGTTCCTTGAACACGGTGTTATGTTTGGCGATAAAATCCTGTGGCCCATTCAGGGCTTCAACCGCCGCCCATTGCGCAATGGATGAAGGGTTTGATGTGGATTGCGATTGCAACTTGGCCATGGCCTTGATCAAATGTTCAGGCCCCGCTGCATAACCAATGCGCCAGCCCGTCATGCAATAGGATTTTGACACGCCGTTCATCGTCAACGTGCGCTCGTAAAGCGAAGGCTCTACTTGAGCAGGTGTCACAAACTTGAAGTCATCATAAACCAGATGTTCATACATGTCGTCGGTCAACACCCAAACATGCGGGTGCTTCACGAGGACGTCGGTCAGGAGTTTCATTTCCTTGTCGCTATAGGCAGCGCCCGACGGATTTGAAGGTGAGTTGAGAATGAGCCACTTGGTTTGAGGGGTGATAGCCTTTTCTAGGTCAGACGCTTGCAACTTGAAACCGTTTTCAGGCTTTCCTTGCACAATCACCGGAGTGCCGCCGGCCAACATCACAATATCAGGGTAGCTCACCCAATAAGGCGCAGGCACAATCACTTCATCGCCGGGGTTTACCGTAGCCAACAAGGCGTTGAACAAAACCTGTTTGCCACCCGTGCCGACTGACACTTGCGAGGTCTTGTATGTCAAACCATTCTCACGGGCAAACTTGTCAACGATCGCCTTTTTCAGCTCGGCAATTCCATCAACAGCGGTATATTTGGTCTTGCCTTTTTGGATCGCGACTATGGCAGCGTCTTTGATGTTTTGCGGCGTGTCAAAGTCGGGCTCGCCAGCAGCCAGACCAATCACGTTTTGCCCCTCAGCCTGCATGGCTTGGGCTTTGTTCGAAATGGCGATGGTGGCAGAGGGTTGAATGCGGTTCAGGGAATCAGAAATAAAGCCCATAATAGTCCTCGTTGGAATTCTATCCCATCGCTTAGAGCAAATTGACCGGCCGCTGCAAGCAACAATGCGCCACATGTATTTCCATGAAAAACATGGCAGACAAGCGCCATGGACACCTCTCCCATCATTGTTGCAGGCGGCGGAATAGCGGGTTTGGCTGCGGCACTGGCTCTGGGTTTCCACAACGCCCTGATACTGGAGCAAACCCCCGCTTTCACCACGGCCGGGGCTGGCATCCAAATCGGGCCAAATGCTGTGCGCGCCTTACAAAAGCTGGGGGCATGGGAAGCCGTTAAGCCCCATACAACGAAGCCGACTGAAATTCAGTTTCGCGACGGCCTGTCCGGAAAACTCATCAAACGATTGCCACTGGGATCTGTGTTTTCTGCCCGCTACGGCGCTGACTATCATGTGGCCCACCGCGCGGGACTGCATGCTGGCCTTCTCGAGGTGGTGCGCAGCAAACCCAATTTGCAACTGCAATTGGGCCAAGCACTTCAGCATGTGGAAGTGGGTGCGAATGATGTGCAGGTCAGAGTCAAAGGCCACAGCCGCCGCGCCCCTGCTTTGATCGCGACAGATGGCGTGCAATCACAACTCAGGCAAATGCTGTTTCCTGGAACATCAGCGACAAAATCCGGCGCGTCATTCCATCGTGCTCTTTTGCCCCTTCCCGCAAAAAGCAATCTGGACATGAATTGCGTTATCGTGTGGATGATGCCAGGCGGCCATGTGGTGCACTATTGCGTTGGCAATCCGCAACATTTGAACATCGTGGCCATCACGCCCGATGGTGCCACGCCTAAAACCTTTTTCGGGCGGGCCACGCCGATGTTGGTTGAACTCATAAATATTGCTGCTCCTCACTTTTCAATCTGGCCTTCACTTTACATTCCACCTCTCAGAAAATGGACAGTTGGAAATACCTTGCTCCTCGGCGACGCTGCACACGGCACTTTGCCCTATATGGCGCAGGGCGCAGCCATGGCTTTGGAGGATGCTGCGTGCTTGTCGCAAGCGTTGGCGGGCACTCAAAGCTTCCGCCATGCATTTGCTGAAACATCTTCAAGGCGTATGGCGCGAACCAATCGACTGCATGGCGAAACAATAAATACGGGGAAGGTCTACCATGCCGGAGGACTGTTGCGGCTGCTGCGCAATGCAGGTCTGGAGCAGGTTCCAATATCAATTTTCATGAGAAAGTTGGACTGGCTCTATAAATACTAAATGACCACCCGAAGGTGGTCATTTGACTATCAGCGCAAAACAGAATCAATTTTTACCGCGAGTTTGTCTTGGGTCAGGCTGCCTTGGATTAAGTCTACGCGAAGAGTCTTGGTCTTCATAAGCCTGGACATGAATGAAGCACTTTGGCTTTGGCTTAGATGCGGTGAAGTATAAGTTCTTTTTTCCTGACACACACTTCACAGCTGCGGCACAACTGCCGTTGCCGGATTGCATCCACGCTGGTCTCTGATTTGTTTTCAAAACATACTCACAGCAATTTACCGTTTGCTGGCGGGAGTTATATTTGCAGTTCATCAGGTCATTTGTGACACCAGCTTTCGCTGAACCGGACATCTGTGGTACAATGATCAACGCGGCCAACAAAACTGAAGCTGACAGATTGAATGTGGTTGCTGTAACGTACATGATAGTCTCCATTCTGAAATCATTTCGCCCTCGATGGCAGCAATTTGTCAGAAACAAGATGCACTCTGTCTGAACACTCAATTCATAATGCGTTCACAAATTTTTGTTCTCACAATCCACCACTGTGGGCCACGCGTAAAGGAACCAAACAGGAGTTGAATATGCCGTCAGAAAAACGCATCTCGTTTGCCGCCGTTGTCGTGGTCTCCGCAGCTCTTTGTGTGCCCGCGGCGTTTGCTGCCCCTGGTGGTGGACAGACCGGCGACAGTATGACAACCACCGCACCTAAAACGTCACCAAAGGCACTGAAATGCAAAAGGGGAGAAACGTCAAAGCGCGTCACCCGAAACGGGAAACGTGTGGCCATATGCGTGAAATTGAAGTCTGAGGTTTTACCGGACGTTGAACTCTATCAAAATGCCCGCATGTTGGCCGACGCCGGCGAATACGAATGGGCACTCGACCATTTGCGTTTGATGACAAATCAAAACGACGCCGAAGTGCTGAACTACACAGGCTATTCCAACCGCAAGGCTGGTCGTTTGGAAACCGGCATTTCGTATTATCACAGGGCCCTGGCCGTAAACCCCAATTATGTGCAAGCCCGTGAATATTTGGGCGAAGCTTATGTGTTGGCGGGGCAGGTGGATTTGGCAAAAGCCCAACTCCAGGAAATCGCGTGGCGTTGTGGTTCAGACTGCGAAACCTATCGTGCGCTGGAAAAAGCCATCGCTGCGCCGACGAATTGATCACTTGAAGCATGCCCCATCCCCAGCGTAGGCTGATGTCGGGGCATCAATAGGAGTTACAGATGGTTGTCTTTAATCGTTGTTGCGCAATCCTTATCGCGACGCTTGTCATGTCATCACCCGCACTCGCTGCCGGTGACGAAACCCCTGCGGCCGCAACGGAAACTGCAGCGCCGATTGCTCTTTCGGCAAAAGCTTTGAATTGCAAGCGTGGCGAAGCAGCAATGTGGGGCGGGGAAGCCGCAGCCAAGAAACAGACCTGTGTCACTTTGACTGCCGGCGTCATGGGTGATGAAGAGCTTTACGAGCAAGGCAAGCTGTTGGCGACTGAATCGGAATATGATTGGGCCCTCGAAGTTTTGGCACTGATTGCAAAACAGGACGATGCAAAAGTGCTCAATTACATCGGTTATAGCCATCGCAAGGCGGGCCGCCTTGAAACGGGCATTGAGGCTTACAAAAAAGCGCTGACACTCGATCCGAACTATGTTCAGGCCCGCGAATACTTGGGAGAAGCCTATATTCTTGCGGGAAATAAAGATTTGGCAATGGCAGAATTGGCCGAAATCAAAACCCGTTGTGGCGAAGCCTGCCCGGAGTATGCAGAATTGCAGAAGGCTTTAACAGCTGCGAACTAGGGAGGCGCAATAAGCCAGCGCAGGGTGGCACTTCCGCCCTGCTCTTCCCGCAGGCTTCGGGACAAAGCTGGCAAAAGCAATTGCAACTCATCATGCAAAATCCATGGTGGGTTGACGACAACAACACCGGACCCTGCCAATCCACCATCGTCCGTTGCAGGCCTGACCAAAAGTTCAGCCTGCAAAACCGATTTGGCCCCCGGGAACTCCAGGGCGTCGCAAAAATCAATGGCGAAACGCTGTGTTGTCACGGGATACCAAATCACAAAACAGGTCTGCGCCATGCGCCGCAAGCCTTGCTTGACCAGCATCACTACTTTTTCTTTTTCATTGGTCAACTCAAAAGCCGGATCAACCAGCACCAGACCACGCCGCTCGGCAAACGGCAAAGCCGCCTTTACCGCCATCACAGCATCAACCGTGCTCAACCGCACATTTGGCAATCCCGCATAACGCGTTTCCAGCGTTTCAAAATCAGCCGGATGCAACTCGTTCAACAGTATTCGGTCCTTTGGCCTGAGCAACCGACTGACCAATTCCGGCGATCCCGGGTAATATCGCAATGCCCCATCAGCATTCAGACCACGGACAATATCGAGATAAGGTTTCAAGAGAAGTTTAACATCAACATTGTGTTCCGTTTGCAACAACGCGCCAATACCGCCCCGCCATTCACCCGTTTTAACAGCTTCGATCCCGGTTAAATCATACCGCCCAAGTCCAGCATGGGCATCAAGCACGGCCATCGGACTGTCCTTGGACGTCAAATAAGTGAGCACGCGCGCTAAAACCACGTGCTTCAGCACATCGCCATGATTGCCAGCGTGAAAAGCATGTCTGTAGTTCATGGGCGTTGCTTTGAACGGGTAAATACGGGCGGTCAACCCGCTGTTAACCTTTAGGTTACACAATCATTGCCAGTCTCGCCAACCCGAACCGGAAGCACGCTCTATGACAAAACTTTCACTGCCACTGTTTGCACTCATAATGTTGGGCGTGCTCACATCCAGTGAAGCGGCTGAACTGTCTCCATGGATGGGTGGCGATCATCAGACACCGTTTCAACCGGATCCCAACACCATGGTTGCCGTGACCTTTGCAGCCGATCCGCTGCAAACCGGCAGTACGTCAAAACGCGACTGCGGCCTCGAAACTTGCACCCTCTTGCCCTTGACTGCTAAGATGCCATTAACCAAACCCTAGGCATACCGCAAATTTGCCATAGGTTTGCTCTAGTAACGCCGTTGTTTCGGGGGAAACAAAGATGATCATGACGCTGAAAAATTTTACGACCATCGCATTTACTGGCCTGCTGCTGACGGGCTGCACCAGCATGAATGTTTTCAAAGACAATCCGGAAACACCCCCGGTTGCAGATCTGGAGCCGGCAGAGCCGCTGGAACAGGCTCCATTGCAAAGCGGGCCCCAAGGCTTGTCAGCTTCTCAAATCAACAAAGCCCTGTCCGGCAAAAGTTGGAAATGGCGGAGCCCAAAGAACAGCGGCGTCACCCTCTATGCCAATGACGGCTCTTCACTTGTCGAAGTGACGGGAAAAGGCACAACCACAGGTAAATGGTTGGCAAAAGACGGCCAGCTTTGCGAAAAATTCGAGCCGGCACCGTTTCTGCCAAGTGGCGTTCCGATGACCTGCCAGCCAATTTCCGGCGGCGGAAACAGCTATAAAGTCGGCCAGGCCACATTCAATCTGGCCCTCTAAATCCGCCCCAATCTCGCCCTAAACTGATCACGCTGCTGCCGCAGGGGAACGTTATTCACACGAGTGCGTTTCGTCTGGATGGAGAGCGTTGTCATGAGAAGTACACTATCGCGCCGCAGTCTGTTGTGGTCTTTCGCTGCTTCAGCAAGTTTGATTGCGGGCAAGTCATTCGCCACCCCTCATCCGCTTTATGGTGGAGAAGAAGAGGCACGTTCGATTCGCGATGAAAGTCTGCTACCTCCGCCAGAATCACCTGAAGATTTCGAAATTGAATTATCTGACCTGTCGGACATTCCAGAACGATTCCACCGCCAAATTGTGCCGTGGGAAGGTGTTGAGGAGCCCGGCACCATCGTTGTCGATCCTGGCCAACGTCTTTTGTATTACGTCATGGATAACGGATCCGCTGTTCGCTACGGCATAGGTGTAGGTCGCGCCGGTTTTGCGTGGTCTGGTGAAGCCCAGATCGCCATGAAACGCCGCTGGCCCCGTTGGGTGCCACCTGAAGAAATGGCCTACCGCGACGCCAATGCGATGAAGTGGATCAATGGCATGCCGGGTGGCCCGGAAAACCCATTGGGAGCCCGTGCACTTTATCTCTAT
The DNA here is from genome assembly GCA_031421835.1 of Hyphomicrobiales bacterium. Classification (GTDB taxonomy): domain Bacteria; phylum Pseudomonadota; class Alphaproteobacteria; order Rhizobiales; family Aestuariivirgaceae; genus Aestuariivirga. The sequence continues at coordinate 25,701 of JANOPL010000141.1, forward strand.
GCCAACGGTGTTGACACGCTTTACCGCATCCACGGCACCAATGACCCTTCTTCCATCGGTAAAGCCATGTCATCTGGCTGTATCCGCATGTTGAACGAAGACGTGGCGGACTTGTTTGAGCGGGCAGCCAAAGGGACAAAAGTTGTCGTGTTGCAGGCCAGCGTTTGACGCGCTTGCGATAACACCAAGGCTGTGGCACATGCTGAACCGGGGGCAGTTCGCGGGATATTGATGGTGAAAACGTATTCTTTGGTTGTTGCGGCATTGGCCGCATCATGGTTTTTGGCTGGTTGTTCAACCGGCCCAAAGGGCGTGCGCGTCACCAATGGTGGCACCTCGGCCTTCTCAGCCAAAGAAGGCGAACAAATCCGCAATCTCTCTGCCGCTGACATTAAGGCCCGCATCGTTGGCAAGACGTTTCAATATACGAGAAAAGACGGCAATGGCTTCGTGACCTATAACGCCGACGGCAGCTTTGACTATCAAGACGACACACGCGGCGAAGGCCGTGGCCAATGGCTGGCGTCAGGCGAACAATACTGTGAAACCTTTGGTGCTGGCGCCTCGCAGGAATGCGGTATCTTCAAAACCACGGGCGATGCCTACTTTGCAGCGAATTCCCGTCTGGTCGAAATGCAGATTTAAAGCCGTGAATGTCGTTGCGGAATTGGCACCTTCGGAAACAGGCTTCCGCTATCGGACGATTTGCTGATCGGGTTATTTGATTTAACAAAGAGCGGCATCAACCCAAAGGCCGCCTGGCCCGCAAGACCAATATAGTCGATGATCGTCCAGGCTCGGGCAGCCTGTGCAACAACCAACTTTTGTAATGCAAACGCCAGCGATTGTTCCATCGCCATCAAAAGCGCGAACGCCGAAAGACCCATGACGAGGCGCAGCAACAATTTATCCGAAACAGCACACCATCTCACCAAACGCTGGCAACAAAACCAGGCAATGGCCAGCATGACAGGAAGCTCGAGAACCACAGCGATGTCCCGCCCGACGACCGGTGACACAAACATCTCGCGCAACGCACCGAAGAAAACTCCGGCTGCGCCGACAACGAGAAAATAGAAAAAACCCGCAACGAGACTCACCCTCATGGGCGGTAAAATTCGCCTGAACTGTGTCAGCAATCAGGCAGAACCAGACAGGACTGTTGAGACTTGTCAGCCCACTCCTTACGCCGCGTTAACAAATCTGCACTAGCCTCGAGGGCTTAAACGGCAGGACGGGCACGTGAAGCACGATTTCATTGCAATTGACGCAGGCTTGGCGGTCTCTGATCGTCCGCTGGAGCTTGCCGTAATCATCCCGACTTTCAATGAAGCAGCCAATGTCGAACCAATGCTTGAGCGATTGGCATTGGCCCTTGCCGACATCAGTTGGGAAGCCATATTCGTCGACGACAATTCCCCAGATGGCACCTCTGCGAAAGTACGTGAGATCGCCCGCACCAATCGCAACGTCCGCATCGTGCACCGCATTGGGCGGCGGGGTCTTTCAACTGCCGCCATTGAAGGCATGTTGGCAAGTGCTGCACCCGTTCTCGCGGTGATCGACGGTGATCTTCAGCATGATGAAACCATATTGCCGAAACTTTATGCGGCAATCGCCGAAGGGCGGGCCGACATTGCCGTTGGAACGCGCTATGCAGGTGATGGCAGCACCGGCGACTGGGATGCACGCCGCGCCACCCTGAGCCGTATCGCAACCAGGATTGGCCAGAAGGTGCTGAAGGCGGACTTGTCTGATCCCATGAGCGGCTTCTTCGCACTCCGCCGCGAAACCTTGATGACGGCGATGCCTGCGTTGTCCGGCGTCGGGTTCAAGATACTTCTCGACATCACAGCGTCCTGCCCCGCGCGGCCACGGGTTGTCGAAATCCCCTATACCTTTCGTTCCAGAACAATGGGTGAGAGCAAGGCCGGTGCCCTTGTTGCATCCGAATATCTGGCGCTGTTGGTGGACAAGACCATCGGGCGCTTCATTCCATTGCGACTTCTGGCCTTCCTGTTTGTCGGCGGCATGGGCGTAGGCGTTCACCTTGGGCTTCTGGGTGCCAGTCTTGCCGCAGGAGTGGTTTTCCTGACAGCCGAAGTCATCGCGGTGATGGGTGCGATGACGTTCAACTTCTTCCTCAACAATATCTTCACCTATCGCGACAGGCGTTTGCGCGGCTGGCGGGCAGTGTGGGGCCTATTCACATTCTACGCGGTGTGCGGCATCGGGGCCTTGGCCAATATCGGCATTGGCACCTGGTTCAACGCCCAAGCCAGCCAATGGTGGATTGCGGGCCTGGCAGGCGTGCTTGTCGGTGCGGTCTGGAATTTTGTGGCCTCGTCATTCGTAACCTGGCGGCGCTGATACAATGCCCAGTCGCTTTGCGGGGATTGGCCGGGTCAAGGCGCAGCTTGTTTTAGTGGCACTGCTTATTTTCATCGCACTAAACGTTGCGATGCCGCGTTTGGCAACGGCACCTTTTCCGATAAAGCCAGCTGTTCAGGCGACAACGCCTGCTTCAGAACCAAGTGAAGATGGCAAGGATGTTTTGCTCTACCGCGCCATCAACGAACGTGTGGTCAACGGTGAAAATTATTATGCAGTGGCAGCCTCCGAACATCGGGACAGGAATTATCCACTCAAGCCCTTTGTCACAGTGCGTCCCCCAACACTGGCAGCGCTGACAGGACTGATTGGCCCCACTGGTTTAAACGTGGCGCTTTGGCTTTTGATGGCAGCCACGGTTTACGTGTGGTGGCAGCGGTTGAGCGCTGATTTTCTGACCGAGCGGCACCGTCCTCTCGCCGTATTTCTTATCGGGCTCACCGTGGCGGCACATCCCAAAATGGCTGTGATGCACGAAAGCTGGGCAGGCGTTTTCATCCTACTGTCAATCGGCCTGCATGATCGACGACGGTGGTGGCCCAGTGTGCTCACAGGCTTTCTGGCCGTCGCGTTCCGCGAGATCGCATTGCCCTATCTGCTGCTCATGGCAGCACTCGCGGTGTTGCAGCGGCGCTGGAGCGAAGGTGCGGGCTGGTTGGCAGCAACCGGGGCCGAAGCTGCCTATCTGGTCTGGCATGCAAGCGAAGTTGCCAAAGTCGTGTTGCCAAACGACGTCGCCTCGCAAGGCTGGCTGCGTGCAGGGGGTTGGCCCTATGCCTTTACCTTCCTGAAAAAAAGCACGGTTTTGAACTTGCTTCCGGCGTTTGTATCACAAATGTTGATTGCATTGACCTTGTTTGGCTGGCTGGCTTGGAAACAAATGACAGGATTGATATCTCTACTTCTGATCTGTGGTTACACAATTGTTTTCATGATCGTCGGCCGGCCTGAGAATTTTTACTGGGGCATGCTGGTGGGCCCGCTGCTGTTTGGTGGCCTCGTCTTTGTGCCCCGCGCCCTGAGCGATCTCTGGACCGAGAGCAGGTTGCGGTGAGGCGCAATTCCAGCTTTGCGGGGTCGAGAGTGATCAGTGACACTTGAACTTTCCAGCCACGTTAACTGGTCCCTTCAAGCCCGTTACCCCACCACATCCAGGCTCACCGTCATGAGCAGGACCCCGTTGGAGGGAGGCGATCCCAATATAGGCTTAAGTTCCGTTCCTTGTCAAGGACTAGTTTCAGAAAAATGTCTGTACTAAGCCAATTCAGGCATCGACAGTCTTTGTTCGAT
>JANOPL010000142.1:0-7640 GCA_031421835.1 Hyphomicrobiales bacterium
AAGCACACTTGTGATCCGCGATCTTTATTCATCATCACATTGAGGAGGCCACCCGATGCCACAACGTCTATCATTCCAACTTTATTCCGCCCGTAACTTCCAGCCTTGGGAAACCGTCATCGAAAAGCTGGCCAAGAATGGTTACAGGGAAGTCGAAGGCTTCGGCGGCGCTTACGGTTCACCCGGAGCATTTTATGATGAGCCGGAAAAATTCCGTGCACTGCTCGACAAGCACGGACTCACCATGCCGTCGGGCCACTTCTTCCCCATCGAAATGTTCGAGAAGGAAAAGAAGCGCGTGTTGCACATTGCAAAAACTCTTGGAATGCGCGCCCTCTATTGCCCCTATATCATGCCAGACCAACGCCCCAAGACGGGTGCGGGTTGGAAAAAATTTGGTCAGCGTTTAGGCGCTGCGGCTGAACACTATCGCGATGAAGGCTATATCTTTGGTTGGCACAACCACGACTTTGAATTTGTGAAACTGAAAGATGGTTCCACCCCACATGAACGTATTTTCGAAGGCAGTGAATTACTGAACTGGGAAGTAGACGTGGCATGGATTGCCCGTGCCAAACAAAACCCGGTAAAGTGGTTGAAGGCCTATGGCGATCGCATCACGTCCGCCCATGTCAAGGACATTGCTCAAAAAGGCAAGAACCTCGATCAAGATGGTTGGTGTGATGTGGGCAAGGGCACAGTGAAATGGCCCGAAATTTTCAGAGTGCTGAAAGAAGAAACGAATTGCCTGACCTACGTCATGGAACACGACAACCCGAAGGACGTGGCAGCCTGGGCCAAAGCGTCGATCAAAAACGTAAGCAAAATGTAACTCGAACCCACTCCTAACCGTCATTCCCGCGAAGGCGGGAAACCAGCTTCACCACAAGCAAGGAATTTGCAGTAAAGCTGGATCCCCGCCTCCGCGGGGATGACGGAATCGGGGGGAAATTTAAAATAAGGAATTCAAAATGGAAAAAACATTGGGCGTCGGCATCATCGGATGCGGCAACATTTCATGGGCTTATTTGAAGCTCGCCAACCTGTTCAAAGACATTGAAGTGAAAGCTGTGGCTGACATTAACATGGATGCTGCGAAAGCCCGCGCCAAGGAATTTGGCGTACGGGCCCACACGGTGAAAGACCTGTTGAAGCAGGACGACATCGACATCGTGGTAAACCTCACCGTGCCTGCCACCCACTATAAAGTGTCAAAGCAAATTCTCGATGCGGGAAAGCACGTCTATTCCGAGAAGCCACTGACGCTGTCGTATAAAGATGCGTTGGCATTGCAGAAATATGCGGCGAAGAAAAAGCTGCGCGTGTGCTCCGCTCCTGACACGTTCCTGGGCTCATCGCATCAACAGGCCCGCGCTGCGATTGATGCCGGTGACATTGGCAAAATCGTATCTGGCACCTGCCACTTCATGGGACCCGGCATGGAAATGTGGCACCCGAACCCCGACTTCTTTTTCTTGCCGGGCGGCGGCCCCGTGTTGGATATGGGCCCCTACTACATCACCAATTTGATCAACCTGATTGGACCGGTCAAGCGCGTCTCAGCCTTTCTGGGCACAGGCCACAAGGTGCGCACCATTAACAGCCAACCGAATAACCCCCGGAATGGCGAGAAGTTGAAGGTGAAAACGCCAACCACCTATCACGCGTTGCTTGAGTTCGCGACGGGGGCGTGTGTTACTGTTTCACTGTCGTGGGACGTGTGGGCGCACAAACACCAGAACATGGAACTTTATGGCCAAAGCGGCGCCATGTTCGTTCCCGATCCAAACTTTTTTGGCGGTGATGTGATGGTGGCTGGCAGCGACCAAACGCCCAAAGCTCTCAAGGCCTGGGACCACCCTTTTGGCAAAAACAATTGGGGACACGCCAACAACCAAACTGATGTCATCTGGGCCAATTACCGCTGTGCAGGCCTCGCAGATATGGCGAGTGCCATCAAGAAAAAGAAGTTGGCGCGAACAGACATTTCACTCGTGGCCCATGTTGTTGAGGTGATGACGGCCATGATGGAGTCGGGCACGACGCATAAAGTGGTGAAACTCAAATCCACGTGCAAGCGTCCAGCCCCTTTGGGCCCGGACGAAGCCCGCGCATTGATGAAATAACTGGGGAAGGGGAGTGCCATGAAGTACAACCGTTGTGGCCGTAGCGGCCTCCTCCTCCCCGCCATTTCGCTGGGCCTGTGGCATAATTTTGGTGACGATGCTGATCCTGAAACCAAGCGCGCGCTGTGTCGGCGTGCGTTTGATTTGGGCATCACGCATTTCGATCTCGCCAATAATTATGGCCCGCCGCCGGGTTCAGCGGAAACGGCCTTTGGTGAAATCTTGAAAGCAGATTTTGCCGCCCACCGCGACGAAATCATCATCTCCTCCAAAGCCGGTTACCATATGTGGGATGGTCCTTATGGCGAATGGGGGTCACGCAAATACATGCTCGCGTCCCTCGACCAGACATTGAAACGATTGGGTCTTCCCTACGTCGATATCTATTACTCCCATCGCTATGATCCCGTAACACCACTTGAAGAAACCATGGGCGCACTGGATACCGCAGTACGCTCGGGTCGTGCGTTGTATGTCGGGATTTCAAACTACCCCGCCGATGCCACTCGCCGGGCCGCGCAGATTCTCAGAAGTCTCGGTACGCCCTGCATCATTCATCAGCCGCGCTACAACATGTTGCAGCGGGAGCCTGAGCGCGAAGGTGTGTTTGATGCGCTGGCCCACGAAGGCATGGGGTCGATCGTGTACTCGCCACTGGCGCAAGGTCTGCTGACGGACAAGTATTTGAGTGGCGTTCCTGAAGGCAGCCGTGCCACCGTCGGGCATTTCCTGAAAAAGGAAAACATCACATCCGATATCGTACGTCGCGCGTCATCTCTCAACAACATGGCGCATCAGCGCGGCCAGTCTTTGGCCCAAATGGCCTTTGCCTGGGTATTGCGAAAGCCCGAAGTCACCTCCGCGCTGATGGGTGCAAGCCGCATCACGCAAATTGATGAAGCAGTCTCAGCGCTCTCCAAACCGGATTTTTCGCGAGATGAGTTGAGGGAAATTGACCGGCTATTGGGTTAGCGCCTCTTTCTTTCACCTCTGCCGTCTGGCAAACTTGCGGCGATGTCAAACGACGAAGATCGAATTCGGGCTCTGTCCTGCTGGAATGGCAGCATCAGCATCGCCATACTGAAGGGTGGATTAAGCAACGCCAATTTTCTCGTCGCGGATGCAGACGGAAAGCACGTGGTGCGCTTTGGTGTCGACTATCCGTTTCACCAAGTCTCGCGTGAGCGCGAGTTGATGGTGGCGAGAGCCGCCCATGCCGCTGGTTTTGCACCGCGCGTGGAATTCGCCGAACCCGGCGTGATGGTGACAGAATTTCTCGACGCACAAACGTTCACGGCGATGGATATAAAGGTTAATCCCGAACGTATCGGAAAGCTCCTGCGGAACTTTCATGAGACCATGTTGAACCATGTATCGGGGCCCGCTTACATGTTTTGGCCGTTTCATGTGATCCGGGATTATTTGCGTACACTGCAAACGCACCGGAGCGATTTGGCGCAATTCCTTGTCGTGGCAACGGCTTTCGAGAAGCTTCAAACACCACTGCCCATCGTGTTCGGTCACAATGATCTGTTGCCCGCCAACTTCCTGGACGATGGAAAAGAACTCTGGCTCATCGATTTTGAATATGCTGGTTTCGGCACTGCCATGTTTGACCTTGCGGGGGTCTCGTCGAATGGTCTCATGCACCCTGATGAAAAAGCAATGCTGCTTCGGGCTTATTTCGGTGGCGAACCTGATGCGAATGTGATGCGATCATTCGCCGCGATGGAGTGTGCTTCGTTGCTGCGTGAAACCCTGTGGGGCATGGTCTCCGGCCTTTTTCTCGCCGCACCCGGCGTTGACTATGATGCTTACACCAGCGAGAATCTGAATCGCTACCTCGCATCGCTTGATGCCTACCAAAACCAATACGGAAAAATAGTGATATGACCTTGCCTGCCCATGCCCAAATTATTGTCATCGGTGGGGGTATTATCGGGTGTTCAACGGCGTATCATTTGGCGAAGGACCACAAGGCCGACGTCGTGGTATTGGAGCAGGGGCGCATTACCTCAGGCACCACATGGCACGCTGCAGGCCTGGTGGGCCAATTGCGATCGTCAGCGTCGATTACACGTGTGCTGAAATACTCAGTCGAACTTTATAAGAACCTGCATGCTGAGACCGGACTTGAAACCGGTTGGAAAATGACAGGTTGCTTGCGGCTGGCAACAACAGAAGACCGTTGGACAGAATACAAGCGACTGGCCACCACGGCCAAAAGCTTCGGCATGGAAATGTCTCTCGTCTCGCCAGCAGACGTCAAAAAAATGTGGCCGCTCATGGACACGTCAGACTTGATCGGCGCCAGCTGGTTGCCCACAGATGGTCAGGCCAGTCCGTCTGATGTCACACAGTCTCTTGCGAAGGGTGCCCGCATGCATGGCGTCAAATTCCACGAAGGCATTCGCGTACTGGATTTTGATATGGCTGATGGCCGCATCACCGCTGTCAACACAAACGCTGGTAAAATCCCATGCGAAAAAGTGGTGAATTGTGCGGGCATGTGGGCACGGCAAGTGGGCGTGATGGCGGGCATCAACGTGCCGCTGCAAGCCGTCAAACACCAATATATCATCACAGAAAAGATCCCGGGCCTGTCGCCGGATGCGCCAACCCTGCGCGACCCTGATCGCCGCACTTACTTCAAGGAAGAAGTGGGCGGACTGGTCATGGGTGGGTATGAACCGGATCCCATCTCATGGACAACAGACGATTTACCCCACGAATGGGAATTCCAACTTTTTGATGATGACTTTGATCATTTTGATCAACACTTGTCGCAAGCTATCGCCCGCATTCCCATCCTGGAAAAAACCGGCGTCAAGAAAATGATCAATGGGCCTGAAAGCTTCACGCCCGATGGCAATTTTATCATGGGTCGCGCCAATGAATGCGAGAACATGTTTGTGGGTGCAGGTTTCAACGCGTTTGGTATCGCAGCAGGCGGTGGGGCCGGTTGGGTGTTGGCCGAATGGGTGATGAAGGGCGAAGCACCGCTGGATTTGTGGGCGGTTGATATTCGCCGCTTTTCGGGTCTCCATAACGACCGCCAATGGGTGAATGAACGCACACGCGAGGCTTATGCCAAACACTATGCGATTGGCTATCCACATGAAGAATATGAGTCAGGACGGCCACGGTTGACCTCACCCCTATATGCGCGATTGAAAAAACAGGGTGCAGTGTTTGGGTCGAAGCTGGGCTGGGAACGCCCCAACTGGTTTGCCCGCAACGGCGACGTGCCATGCGATGAGTATGCCATGGGCCGCCAGAATTGGTTTGCGGCCGTGGGCGAGGAACACCGGCATGTGCGAGAACATGTGGGCGTGTTCGACCAAACCAGCTTTGCAAAATATGAGATCAAAGGAAAAGATGCAGCGGCGGCCTTGGAGTGGATGTGTGCAAACCGCGTTGCCCGTGAAGTGGGCCGCCTGACTTATACACAGTTACTGAATAGCCGTGGCGGCATCGAAGCAGATGTGACGGTGGCGCGTTTGGCCGACGACCATTTTTACATCGTGACAGGCACCGGCTTTCGCACCCATGACTTTGGCTGGATCAAAGAACACTTGCCAAAGGGCAAAGACATCGCACTGACCGACGTAACCGAAAACCTGTCGACGCTTTCACTGATGGGGCCGAAATCCCGTGAAGTACTGGCGCTTGCCACCAGAGCAGATGTTTCACATGCAGCATTTCCATTTGGTGCCGTCCGTGAGATTGAAATTGCGGGGCATAAACTTTCGGCCTTGCGTGTCACCTACGTGGGCGAACTGGGTTGGGAACTACATATGCCTATGGCAGCCACCGCTGATGTATATGATTGCTTGATGGGTTTGGGGGCAGCACGTCACATTCGCCCGGTTGGCTATCGCGCGTTGGACTCACTGCGACTTGAAAAAAGCTATCGCGCCTGGGGTTCTGACATTACACCCAATGACACGCCCTTTGAAGCGGGCCTCGGTTGGGCTGTAAAACTCCGCTCCGGCATCCCGTTCTTGGGTCGTGATGCTCTCGAAGCTGTTGCCATATCTCCACTGAAAAAATCCTTTGTTGGGTTTAGTATTGACGACGAAAGTGCGGTGCTCGTGGGGCGTGAAACGATTTTGCGCAACGGCGAGTTCGCTGGCTATTTGACCAGTGGCGGCTATGGCTATTCCGTTGGTAAACCACTGGGCTATGGCTACGTGCGTTGCGCAGAAGGTGTGACATCTGAGTACCTGTTGTCTGGCCGCTTTGAATTGGTCATTGCCAATGAAGCGAAAGCCGCACGCATCAGTCTCGAACCCTTTATCGATCCGGCAAATCTGAGGGTCAAAAGCTAGGAGCTAATCAGCCTGTTCTTTCAACAGTATGGCGATCTTGTTGTAGGACGTATCCAAATGTTCCCGTATTGCTTCGCGTGCAACTTCAGGATTTTTTGCGTTCAGTGCCCTAATAATTGAGCGATGCTGTTCCAGTGTAAGGGTTGCTTCGCCTGCGCGTGGCAACAGCATGTGACGGCAACGGTCAAGATGGGCTTTTGATATTTCAATCATATGCAACAGCCGCGGCAATTCCGCGATGTGTGCGATGATCCGGTGAAAGTCGTCATCTATCTCAATGGCCTTTGCAAACTTTTTCTGTTCAATCGAACGCTCATGCGAAACATAGTTGTCATGTAATGTTTCGACATGTGCATCAGTCATGCGAGAGGCAGCTTGAAACGCAATTTCCATTTCGAGCGAACGCCGGATGAGATAAGCCTGCTCAATCTCGCGAGCATCAACCCGTGCAGCACGCGTACCTGACTGCGCCACAACGTCAACCAAATGCTCGTCGCTTAATTTCTTCACGGCTTCACGCACAGGTGTACGGGAGATTTTGAGATGCAGGGCGATGGATTTCTCATCAATCAGATCTCCGGGCTTGATCACACCAGTGAGAATGAGATCGCGTATGATCGGGTAAATCTGGTCACGCATAGGGCGGCGGCGGTCCAGTTTGGTGCGCAAAAGCATTGAAGGAACCAGGTTCATCATTGAACAGCCACGCCTTCCCCAGTCTCTGCTTTTCTTGTGAACACCACATTCAGCAGTTGCGAAACCTTCCGAACTGCGGCACCAATTCTCTTCAGCAAGAGGAGATTAACATGGTCACACGCATGAGCCATATGGTCAAACTGAAGGCGGATGTCATCCCCGAGTATAAACGAATCCATGCAGCAGTGTGGCCTGAAATTCTCAAAGCCATTCACGATGCCAACATTCGCAATTATTCGATTTTTCTGAAAGAGCCTGAGAATTGGTTGATCGCCTATTGGGAATATGTGGGTACTGATTTTGCGGCCGATTCTGCCAAAATCAAACTCGCACCGCGCATGCAGGAATGGTGGGACATTACAGACCCCATGCAGATCCGTTTTGAAACGGCAAAACCCGGCGAATGGTGGGCCAGCATGGAAGAGGTGTTCCATACTGATTGACATCATTAGCGAATCCTTGCGCCGCCGTCGGCGTCGAATACGTA
>JANOPL010000143.1:0-18337 GCA_031421835.1 Hyphomicrobiales bacterium
TTGTGTAAGCGCGCAATCAGGTCACTTGCTGCGATGTCTTGTTTGACGCGGTAACCCTTGCCGTAAAAGCCACGTTCCCGCCACCCCGAGAGGTTAAGAACAGTTTCGCGCAGCGTCTTTGACGGAATGGTTCCCGTGTGAACGGACACGCCCCCAAGCCTGCGCCCCTTGTCCACCACCAAAACCGATTTACCCAATTTGGCCGACTGAATGGCAGCGCGACGCCCCGACGGCCCGCTGCCAATAATCAACATATCATATCGAACCATGTAAACCCCGCTCCTGATCAATCAGACTATGCAATCTTGGATGACGAACGCAAGTCAGTCTGTTAGAAGCCGCGCCACCATGACCGAAGCACCGAAGAAAAACGACCGCTACCGTGACACCGTATTCCTGCCCACAACTGACTTCCCCATGCGGGCAGGGTTGCCGCAGAAGGAACCGGAGATCCTGAAGCGTTGGGCCGACATGAACCTGTTCGGGCAGCTGCGCGAACAGTCCAAAGGTCGTGAAAAGTTCGTGCTGCATGATGGCCCGCCTTACGCCAACGGCAACATCCACATTGGCCATGCGCTCAACAAGACTCTGAAAGACCTCGTGGTACGTTCGGCGCAAATGTCGGGCTACGATGCCAATTACGTGCCGGGCTGGGATTGCCATGGTCTTCCCATCGAGTGGAAAATCGAAGAGCAGTATCGCGCCAAGGGCAAGAACAAGGACGACGTGCCAATCAACGAATTCCGCAGGCAATGCCGCGAATTCGCCAAGGGCTGGATTGATGTGCAGCGCGAGGAATTCAAGCGCCTGGGCGTTGAGGGTGATTGGGACAAGCCGTATCTGACGATGGACTATAAAGCCGAGGCCATCATCGCGCGGGAACTTATGAAGTTCGCCGACAGCGGCCAATTGTATCGCGGATCAAAGCCGGTGATGTGGAGTGTGGTGGAGAAGACCGCACTTGCTGAGGCTGAGATTGAGTATGCGGATTATGTGAGCGATGCGATTTATGTGAAGTTTCCGGTGCGTAGTTCGACAGGATCAATCGACGAACCCAGAGACAAAACATTGTTGGACAAACTGCTCCATGCCAGTGTTTTGATTTGGACGACAACGCCTTGGACAATCCCCGGCAACAGAGCGATTAGCTTTTCGCGGAAAATAAGTTACGGACTCTACGAGATTGAAGCTGCTCCCAATGAAAACTGGGCAAAGCAGGGTGAGTGCTATGTGATCGCCGATGCCCTTGCGGAGACTATTCAGAAGGCACTTCGCATCGAGACATTTACACGGTTGGGAGATGTTTGGCCAGGCGCTGTAGATTGCGATCACCCATTAAAATCTCTTGGCTATGACTTAATCGTCCCGCTCCTCGACGGCGATCACGTCACTGACGACGCTGGCACGGGCTTTGTCCACACGGCCCCCGGCCATGGTGCTGACGACTACATCGTCTGGACGGCGAACCAGAAGGCTTTGCGTGAACGCGGTATCAACACCGACATTCCCACCACGGTCGACGCTGATGGTTTTCTGACCAATGAAGCGCCGGGCCTCACGGGCAAGCGCGTCATCACCGAAAAGGGTGAAAAAGGCGATGCCAATGAAGCTGTGATTGCTGCGTTGAAAGAGACCGGCAATATCGTTGGTCGTTCGCGCCTGACGCATCAATACCCCCATTCATGGCGCTCGAAAAAACCCATCATCTTTCGGAACACGCCCCAGTGGTTCATTTCCATGGGCGACGGCAAGGTCGATGGTCTGCGCGCCAAGGCCTTGGCCGCCATCGAAGCCACTGAGTTTTTCCCGCCCGCCGGGCAAAACCGCTTGCGCGGTATGATCGAGCAACGGCCTGATTGGGTGATCTCACGTCAACGTGCTTGGGGTGTGCCCATCGCTGTATTCGTGGAAAAAGCCACAGGCCAAATCCTCAATGATAACAAAGTGAAACAACGAGTGTACGACTCATTCGTTGAAGAGGGAGCGGATGCCTGGTTTGCGGAAGGTGCCGCAGAACGCTTCCTCTCACCCGATTACAACGCCGCTGATTATGAGCAAGTGCGCGACATCTTGGATGTGTGGTTTGACTCCGGCTGCACCCATGCCTTCACGCTGGAAGAGCGTCCTGAATTGCAGTGGCCAGCGAACGTGTATTTGGAAGGCTCAGACCAGCATCGCGGCTGGTTCCATTCGTCGCTGCTGGAGTCATGTGGCACGCGCGGTGTCGCCCCTTACAAGCAGGTGATCACCCATGGTTTCACCATGGCGGAAGACGGACGCAAAATGTCAAAGTCCCTCGGCAACACCGTGGTGCCGCAGGATGTAATCAAGACATCAGGAGCTGACATCTTGCGCCTCTGGGTCGCCTCGACCGATTATGCCGATGACCAGCGCGTGGGCCCGGAAATTCTCAAAGGCACGTCAGAGAATTATCGCAAACTGCGCAACACCTTTCGCTACATGCTGGGCGCTGTTGATGGTTTGAAAGATTGGGAACAAGTTTACGGTCCGGACATGCCGGAACTGGAACGCTATGTGCTGCATCTGCTCTGGACGCTGGACCAGACGGTGCGCGAGGCTTACCGCGTTTATGACTACAAAAAAGTCACGGCATCGCTGATGCAATTCATGAACACCGATTTGTCGGCCTTCTATTTCGACATTCGGAAGGACACGCTCTATTGCGATCCTTGGTCGAGCTTGAAGCGCCGCTCGTGTCGCACAGTCATCGACCAGTTGTTCCATTGCCTGACCACATGGTGGGCACCGATCCTCGTGTTCACGACAGAAGAGGCGTGGCTCCAGCGCTTTGCGGGCGAAGGCTCATCGGTGCACCTCATGCAATTCGCCAAAACCCCGGTGGAATGGCGCGATGATGCGCTGGCTGCAAAGTGGGAAAAAATCCGCGATGTGCGCAGTGTGGTCACGGGTGCGCTTGAAATTCAACGCGCCAACAAAACCATCGGCTCATCATTGGAAGCAGCCCCTGTGGTGCACGTGCAATTGGATGCCGCTGACGTTGCCGATCTGCGGTCGGTGGATTTTGCTGACATCTGCATCACCTCCGCGATCTCGATCGTCGAAACCCCAGCACCAGCTGACGCTTTCAAACTTGAAAACGTTAAAGGTGTAGGTGTGGAGTTCCAGAAAGCCGAAGGTGCGAAATGTGCCCGGTCATGGCGGATTTCCAAAGACATCGGCAGCGACGCAGAATTCCCCGACATCACCCCGCGTGACGCCGAAGCCGTGCGCGAATGGCAAACGCGCTTTGGGAAAACGGTGTGAGTGAGAGATTGTCGTCTGGCACCCCCTCCCGGCTTCGCCGTACTCCCCCAGCAAAGCTGAGGGAGAAAAAAATCGTTAGTCCTCCCTCGCGCGCAGCGTGGGGGAGTACCCCGAAGGGGGGAGGGGGTGTTCGATCATGACTCTCACCGGCCCCCTTACACGCCTCGGCATTCTCATCGCTGCTTTGGTCTTCGCCTTTGACCAGCTCAGCAAATGGTGGGTGCTCAAAATCGTCAATCTGGACGAGCGTGAGCCTATTCAGATTACGCCCTTTCTTGATCTTGCCATGGCGTGGAACAAGGGTGTGTCTTACGGACTGCTGACAACGCATATGCAGGGTGCGTTGATTGCGCTGAGCCTGGCAATTACCGTGATGCTTATCGTCTGGCTGGCGAAAGCCGACAAAGCGGTTGTTGCTGCCAGCTACGGTCTGCTCATCGGGGGCGCTCTCGGCAATGCGTTGGACCGGTTGTTACACGGCGCGGTTGCAGACTTCGTGCACTTCCACTGGGGCACCTGGAGTTGGTATATCTTCAACGTCGCCGATATTGCCATCGTTGCAGGCGTGGCTGTGCTGCTTTATGATGCAGTTATTGGACGCCCAAAGTCGTGAGCCATGCTTTCGCCGGATTGCGGGTGCAGGTTTGAGTCCATAAAAGCGGAGTGGTTGGTTTGAAATACAGCGTTGTGTTGATGATGGCTTTGGCCTTGGCAGGTTGTTCGTCCAATCTTTTGGGCGGCGGCGGTTCGTCAGGCCCGGCAGCAGAGCAGGCCATACCCGTGGGCAATCAATTGGCCTTGCCGCCGGATCTCGCATTGCGCGCACCCGGTCCAACGTCGCCAACATACCGCGCCAACACAGCACCCGCTGCGACCAACACCGGCGTTTACTCTGACGACATTAACGCACCCGCAGCCCGTCCGCCCAGCAATGACCCCTATGAAAAATACGGGATTTCAAAGTTCAAGCCCGACGGCACCAAGAAAACCGATGCAGAATTGCGCGAAGAATTGCGTCTCGCAGTACTTGCCGAAAAACGCAAAACCAACCCCAATTATGGGACGGTACGCAATATCGGTGAATTGTTCAGCGACTAGCTGGTGAATCGTGAGGCCGCATCTTAAAAGCCGCCCATGAGAATTCGTCGCCTGTCGCAAAGCACCGTCAACCGCATCGCCGCTGGCGAAGTGGTGGAACGCCCTGCCAGCGCGGTCAAGGAACTTGTTGAAAATGCGATTGATGCAGGCGCGACCCAAATTGACGTTGTGTTTCGAGGCGGCGGCAAAAGCCTGATCCGCGTCAGCGATAATGGCTTTGGCATGTCAGCTGATGAATTGTTGGTCGCAGTCGAACGCCACGCCACCTCAAAAATTCCTGATGATGATCTGGTCAACATCGCAACCCTCGGCTTTCGCGGTGAGGCTTTGCCCTCCATCGGCAGCGTGGCGCGGCTGGGCATTACGTCAATTGCGCGGGGCGAAAAAGCTGCCCATGCCATTTCTGTATCGGGTGGCGATTTGGGTAATGTCAGTCCCGCCCGTTTGAACGGCGGCACGGAAGTTGAAGTGCGCGACTTGTTTTACGCCACGCCCGCCCGGCTGAAATTTCTGAAAACCGATCGCAGTGAAAATGCCGAAGCGTTGGACGTGATCCGCCGCCTGGCGTTGGCGCACCCGCACGTCGGTTTTTCCTTCGTCACCGAAGAACGCGAATGGCTGCGCACGCCAGAAGCCGAGTCCCGCGAGGCCCGCGTGGCGCGCATCATGGGCCGCGAATTCATCGACAACGCGGTTCCCGTCAAAGGTGGTGCCGAGGATATTTCCGTCGAAGGCTTTGCAGGCCTTCCCACATTCCAACGCGCCCAAGGCACCTTGCAATATGCCGTCGTCAATGGCCGCCCGGTCAAAGACAAACTCATCGCCGGGGCCATTCGCGGCGCTTATGTTGATGTGATGCCGCGTGGACGCTTTCCCGCCGTGGTGCTCTACATCTCTTGTTCGTCGGATCGTGTGGATGTCAACGTACACCCCGCCAAAACCGAAGTGCGCTTTCGCGATCCCGGTTTCGTCCGTGGACTGATTGTTTCTGCCGTGCGCCGCTCCTTGGCAGGGCAAGGCGTGAAGCCTGATACCAATGCGAGCCGCAGCACCGTCTCGGCTTTCACTGTTGCACCTGCTGCATCCCGCTGGGCCCCACTATCGGTATCCCAAACAGCTGGTTTTGGTGAAACCGTGCAGGCTGCGTTTGCCATGAATATGCCGTTGCAAAACAACAGTATAGCGCAAGACGTTGACTCGCAACATGAACACCCGATGGGCATCGCGCGGGCTCAGTTGCATGGCAACTACATTGTCTCACAAACCGCAGCAGGGTTTATTCTTGTGGACCAGCACGCGGCTCACGAACGTATCGTCTATGAACGTTTGAAACGGGAGCGGGCTGGGCAAGGCATCATCATACAGCCTCTCCTCGTGCCGCAGGTCGTCGATCTGGATAGTGCAACTCTATCCAATATTTTATCCGTGGCTGATGTGCTGACGCAAGCCGGATTGGTTGTGGAAAGTTTCGGCGAAGGCGCAGTCTTGGTGCGCGAAGTGCCGGCAGCCATCGGCAATGGCAATATTCCAGCCATGCTGCGCGACATTGCTGACGACGCCGCAGAATTGGAAACCATCGGCACGTTGGAGGCGCGGCTGAACCACGTGCTGGCCACCTTTGCCTGTCATCACTCCGTGCGTTCAGGACGTGTGCTGCGCATCGAAGAAATGAATGCACTGCTCCGCGAAATGGAAGTGACCCCCAACGCCGGACAGTGCAACCACGGCCGACCGACGTTTATCGAGTTGAAGCTGGCGGATATTGAGAGATTGTTTGGGCGCTAAGTGGCCCGATAAATCCTGATGCTCGCTGCCCCGTAAATCCGCGAGTCCACCAACGTCAGGCCGACCACATCCGCCACCTCAGCAGTCTCCGCTTCTTCCAACACCACCACCGCCCCCGGCGACAGCCATGCGCCGGCAATTAAAGCGTGCAGCGCCTTTGTACCCAGTCCCTTGTTGTAAGGCGGATCCGCAAACACCAGATCGAATGGTGATTGTGGACCACAATCTCCCAGATCCGTTGCGTCGCGCTTCCAGATTTTACACATGCCGATTGCGCCGAAAGCATCGGCATTTTTACGGATGATGCCGCGCGCCTCGGCGTTGTCCTCGACGAACTGACAAAACTTCGCCCCGCGCGACAGGGCTTCCAGACCCAAGGCCCCTGTGCCCGCGAACAGGTCCATGACCCTCGCATCTTCAATCGAAAACCCGTCAATGCCATGGGCAAGAATGTTGAACAGGCTTTCCCGCACCCTTTCCGACGTGGGGCGGGTGGCGATGGAGGTAGGCCCGATGATTTCGCGACCTTTATATTTGCCGGCAACAATGCGCATGGGGCCTCTGTAATGTCTGGCGGTAGCTTTCCGCAAGTGGCAAAAGCCTGTTCATGTCATTCAAATTGCCAGAAGGCATGGCCATCGCCATGGAAGAAGCCAAAGCCGCCGCCGCGCGGTGCGAAGTGCCCGTGGGGGCGTGCATCGTCTCAGCTGCAGGAGACGTTTTGGCGCGCGATGGCAACCGCACCTTGGAACTGAAAGACGCCACAGCCCATGCTGAAATGCTGGTCATACGTGCCGCGTCGCAAATAAAAGACTCTGAACGCTTAACCGACTCCGATCTCTACGTGACGTTGGAGCCGTGTGCGATGTGTGCAGCAGCACTCTCTCACGCCCGTATCCGCCGGATCTACTTTGGAGCAGAAGACCCCAAGATGGGCGCCGTCGAAAACGGGCCGCGCTTTTTCACCCAACCCACCTGCCACCATGCGCCGGAAGTTTATGGCGGTATTGGGGGGGAGGCTGCCTCAGATTTACTTCGTAATTTTTTCAAGTCCCGCCGATGAGTGTTGCGTTAATCTGTTTGTCCAGCAACCGCTTCAAATGCTCTTTCGCAGGCTCGGCAGCGGCGAACATTTCTTTGACTTTGAAAAAATCGCCAGAGCTGAACTGGTCAACATCAGGGACAATGTAAATATCAGGTGGCGACAAGGCACGCCGGGTTTCGGCCAACTGGTTGAACATGATCAACAGCGAACCAATCGCAAGCTCGATGTTGCTGGCATTCTTTTTGGTCACGGGCCTTGGCTTTCCCGTCACGTCAATGGCCACAACAATGTCATTGCCGTCCAGCACCTTGTCAAAAGGCACGGGGTTGACAATGCCGCCATCCACGTGAATGCGGCCATTGATTTTGGGGGCAGAAATCAGCCCCGGAATGGCAATCGATGCACCGACACCCGTAATCATGGAGCCGGACGTCAACACCACTTCGAGCATTTGTTCATAGTCTGTTGCAATCAGCTTCAATGGAATTTTGGTGTCTTCGATATTCTTGGGCAAATAGTCAGGAAGCGCCAGGTCAGCCAATGTCTCGCCGCTCAAATGCAAACTTGCGAGACTTTGTAGAGACAGCAGGTCCATGAGTTTGGTTTTGCGGGCGCCAAATACATATTTTGCAAACTCGATGCGATTTGACAGAAGCTGAATGCAATGGGCGCGCAAATCCTTGCCAGTCATGCCGCCTGCATAACACGCCCCCACCAGTGCGCCCATGCTGCAACCCGCAATGACCGACGGCGTCAATCCCAACTCATCGAACACTTCAAGCATCGGGATATGCGCAATGCCACGTGCCCCGCCACCACCCAGCGCAAGTCCGATTTTCAAGGCCGTCATGCAATGGCTCTCCAACCAATATCACGCCGACAAAAGCCGTCGGGGAAGTCGATCCGATCAACGGCGGCATAAGCGGCCGTTTGCGCGTCTTGTGCTGTTGGTCCTGTTGCAGTCACATTCAAAACCCGACCACCATTGGAAACGATTTCGCCAAGTTTCTTCACCGTGCCCGCGTGGAACACTTCAACCCCTGCACCAAGATCACGATTCAAGCCTTTGATGACACATCCTTTTTTGACTTCTCCCGGATAGCCTTTCGCGGCGAGCACAACGGTCAAGGCCGTGTCGCTTTTCCAACGCACACTTTGCTGGTCCAATGTGCCGTCACTGCACGCCAGCAACAACGGCACGATGTCGGTTTCCATGCGCGGCATGATGACCTGGGTTTCCGGGTCTCCAAAGCGGGCGTTATATTCAATCAGTTTCGGTCCGTCTTTGGTCAGGATCAGTCCTGCATATAAAACGCCCGTGTAGGGGTGCCCGGCTTCCGCAAGGGCCCGCACCGTTGGCTTGATGATCTTCTCAATCGACGTCCGCACCAGAGCCTTGGTCATGCAGGGTGCCGGCGAATAGGCACCCATGCCGCCCGTGTTGGGGCCAGTGTCACCTTCGCCAACACGCTTGTGGTCTTGCGCCGTTGTCAGCGGCAGTATGTTTGTGCCGTCGGTCAATACAAACAAGCTCGCTTCCTCACCGTCCAGAAATTCTTCAATGACGCATGATGCGCCACCAAAACGGCCTGCAAAAATATCCTTGACCGCCGCCCGCGCTTCTTCAATGGACATCGCCACCGTTACACCCTTGCCCGCCGCCAAGCCATCAGCCTTGATAACGATAGGTGCGCCAACGTTGTCGAGATAGGCGAGTGCAGGGACCTCAGCGTCGAAACGTTGGTAGTCAGCCGTTGGAATGTTGTGGGCGCGGCAAATGTCCTTGGTGAAACCTTTCGACCCTTCGAGTTGTGCTGCATATTTGCGCGGGCCAAAAGCACGGATATCCGCCGCATTCAAATCATCCACCAGTCCTGCCACCAAAGGGCCTTCAGGCCCCACCACAACAAACGTCACGGCGTGGGATTTGCAGAATTTAATCACCTCTGCATGATCCGTGATATCCACTGGTACACAGGCCGCCACCTTTTCAATGCCAGGGTTACCGGGCGCACAGTAAAGTGTTGAAACCAAAGGGCTCTGCTTCAGCTTCCAGGCCAAGGCGTGCTCACGCCCGCCAAACCCGATCAATAAGATGTTCATCCAAAACCCTTCGTGTTTCTTTGCTGCGCCTTGTCGCATGTGCTAGGCAGGAATCAAATGAAAAACCGACATGACTGACGCGCTTGATTTCGATCCTGAAACCGGAGAAATCCGTGACCCCAATTCCAATTTGGGCGAGTTCACGGTCACGGAAATTTCTCATGCTCTGAAGCGCTCGATAGAGGACCGTTTTGGCAATGTGCGGGTGCGTGGCGAAATTTCAGGCTTTCGTGGTGCTCATTCCTCCGGACATTGTTATTTTTCGCTCAAGGATGAGGGTGCCAAACTCGACGCCGTGATCTGGCGTGGCAGCTTCAATCGTCTTCGTTCCAAACTGCAAGAAGGCCTGGAAGTCATCGCCACTGGAAAGCTGACGTCGTACCCCGGCAAATCGTCCTACCAGATCATCATCGAAAACGTCGAGCCCGCTGGTGTTGGTGCGTTGATGGCACTGTTGGACGAGCGGAGACGAAAGCTCGCGGCCGAAGGCCTGTTTGACGCCGAGCGCAAAAAGCCCCTGCCTTACCTGCCGCAAAAGATAGGCGTCATCACTTCGCCCACCGGGGCTGTCATCCGCGATATTTTGCATCGCTTGAATGACCGGTTTCCCCGTCATGTGTTGGTGTGGCCTGTTCGGGTGCAGGGCGAAACGGCCGCGATGGAAGTGGTCAATGCCATCAACGGCTTCAATGCCATGGCACAAAAACCAGATGTGTTGATTGTCGCTCGTGGTGGCGGTTCGCTGGAGGACCTTTGGCCTTTCAATGATGAAGCCATAGTGCGGGCTGTTGCTGCTTCAGGCATTCCCATCATCTCAGCCATCGGTCATGAAACTGATACCACACTGATCGACCACGTCGCCGATTGGCGCGCACCCACGCCAACAGCTGCGGCTGAACGAGCCGTGCCTGTGCGTGTCGATCTGCTGTCAGAAACAACATCCTTGCTGGCGCGTCAACGCCGAGCCATTGCGCGGGTGATGCAAGACCGAAAACTGCGGCTGCAATCAGCCGGGCGCGCGTTGCCCAAACCTGATGACATGTTGGCCATCGCCCGCCAGCGACTGGATGCGGCTGTGGGTCGGTTGGCACCGTCCATTAAAAGCAATGTGCAACGCCATCGCTTGTTACTGGTGCGGAGTGCAGGTCGATTGTCTTTGAACACATTGCAAGCCCGCGTGACGGAGGCGCGGCGGAGATTGCCGGAGGTATCATCGCGTTCGCATCGGGCATTGCTTCAACTCTTGGCCAAACGCCGTGACCGCTTTTCTGGCGAGGCCAAGCTGTTGCAGGCCATGAGCTACAGATCAATCCTCGCCCGTGGCTTTGCAGTCGTTCGCGATAGTGAAGGTCAGCCCATCCGCGCAGCTGCCTCAGTTCATCCCCATGCCGCACTGGAAATTGAATTCAATGACGGTAAAGTTCCGGTCCGTGTTGCAAAATCAGGAGATCAAGGTTCCTTGTTTTGAAACCACGGCATTGCTATGAGGCAAGGCTATGAACCGCATGGACACAATATTGCCCGATCAGCGCGAAGCCAAATTGCGCTATCTCGATCACGAGTATGACGTATTGAAAGCCGGACACTTTGTCCGCTGCGCTGTCACCGGCGATCCTATTCGACTGGAAAATTTGCGCTATTGGAGCGTCGAGCGCCAGGTTGCATATAAATCTGCCAAAGAGGCATTTTCACAGTATCTTGCCATCAGACGTTAGGTTCATGTGTTTCACGGTCGAAGCTGCATCAAGAGCTTCCTTTTGAAACATGAAAATCAGATTACTTGCAATGAGAACGGCTTGGATCAGATAGGCTGATGACTTGCGCATCTGATGCTTTGCGGTTGCGCGGCGAAAAACAACAAAGCCCAGAAAAATGGTGTTGAGGACCAAGAGCTGCAGCCCAAGCGGAGGATTACCCTGTGCAAAAAATGCAAAGAGTTCGCTCCAGCGGGCATTCTTAAAGTTCTCGATACTCAACACGTCGACTCTCCAGCTGAAGGTTGGTGCTGCTTCGTGTCGTAGGATATTGGGATAATGTTAACGAGGCGTTGCCGCAAATCCAAACGTCAGACTCGCCTTTATTGTTGCAATGCGATATAGCCTCAGCCGTTGTTTGGAGTTGAGACGGAAAATGCAGAAACAGTGGTCCCCCGAAACGTGGCGTTCTTTGCCGGTGCAGCAAATGCCCGCCTTTAAAGATGCTGACTTCCTGAGCGCGACGGAAAAGCGCTTGGCCGGGTTCCCTCCACTGGTTTTTGCAGGTGAAGCCCGCAAGCTCAAAAAGAAACTGGCGCGTGTGTCCGAGGGCCGCGGCTTCCTGTTGCAGGGCGGCGATTGTGCTGAAAGCTTCGCCGAACATTCGGCTGACAATATCCGCGATTTCTTCCGCGTATTCCTGCAAATGGCAGTGGTTTTGACATTTGGCGGCGGCCAACCTGTCGTCAAGATTGGTCGCATTGCAGGTCAGTTTGCCAAGCCGCGGTCTGCACCGACCGAAGTTGTGGATGGCGTGGAATATCCGGTTTACCGTGGCGACATCGTCAATGACCCCGCAGCAACGATGGCAGGCCGAGAACCTGACCCGGAACGCCAGATTATGGCGTACCGCCAGTCGGCTGCCACCATGAACCTGCTGCGCGCCTTCGCAACAGGTGGTTATGCCAATCTGGAGAACGTGCACCGATGGACGCTGGGTTTCCTCAAAGACTCGCCCGCCTTTGAGCAATATCAAGACCTGGCGGATCGCATCACCGAAACGCTAGGCTTCATGAAGGCCTGTGGCATCAACTCTGAAACCGCACCGCAGTTGCGCCAGACCGATTTCTTCACCAGTCATGAGGCCTTGTTGTTAGGCTATGAACAAGCATTGACGCGCGTCGATTCCACGAGCGGCGACTGGTACGCCACATCCGGCCACATGCTGTGGATCGGCGACCGTACACGCCAGCTTGATCATGCCCACGTTGAATTCTGTCGGGGCATCAAAAATCCGGTTGGTCTGAAGTGTGGGCCGTCCTTGAAGCCTGATGAATTGATCAAGCTGATCGACATTTTGAACCCGGACAACGAACCAGGCCGCCTTACTTTGATTGCGCGCTTCGGCCACGACAAAGTGGAAAAACACCTGCCGGATCTGATCCGCGCCGTAAAGCGCGAGGGCAGGTTGGTTGTGTGGTCATCTGACCCCATGCACGGCAACACCATCAAGTCGACATCCGGTTACAAGACCCGACCATTTGATGCGATCTTGTCGGAGGTACGCAAGTTCATGGCGATCCATCGTGCCGAGGGCACCCATGCCGGCGGTATCCATGTGGAAATGACGGGCAAAGACGTGACCGAATGCACAGGCGGTCTTCGTGCACTACGCGATGAGGACCTGAATGACCGCTATCACACATTCTGCGACCCGCGCCTCAATGCCACCCAAGCGCTGGAATTGAGTTTCCTGGTCGCTGAAGAAATCAAAAAGGAAATGGCCTCACGCCCACCCGTTGAGGACGATGAGGTTGAAGCTGCGGAATAATCCCGCTCAACATTTCCTTTCTTTAACGTTACAGAACTTGAATATTTCAATGGCAAAGCCCACTTCAGCGGAACGCGGCGGTGGGCTTTTGTTTGGAGGAAATTCATGTTCGATGCGCAGAAGATTTTGCAACAGGTTCTGGGTGGCCAGTTGGGCGAAGGACGTCCGCAGAAATCAGGCGGCATGATCTCCTCTGATCATGTCACCGGTGCTGCCGTTGGCGGCTTGGCCGGGTTGTTGCTCGGTTCCAAATCTGCGCGGAAAATCGCAGGCTCCGTGGCTCAGCTAGGTGGCATCGCAGCTGTTGGCACACTTGCCTACCAAGCCTGGCAAGGCTGGCAAGCCAAGCAAAATGGCAAGGCCCTGCCGCCACCGTCGTCGGCTGAAGGCACGGCTTTCCTGCCGCAAAACCCTGTCATGCGGAATGACGCCAGTTTGATGGTGTTGTCCGCCATGATAGCCGCCGCGAAATCAGACGGCCACATTGATGCGACCGAACAGGAAAAGATTTTTGCCAAGCTTGACGAAGAAAGTTTCTCGACTGAAGAAAAAGCCTTTCTGATGGACCAATTCCGTCGTCCGCTGAACGTTGTCGAGCTTGCGGCATCCGCAAAGACGCCCGAACAGAATGCGGAAATTTATACAGCCTCCGTGATGGCCATTCAGCCCGACACAGCGTCGGAAGTCACCTACCTCAACAATTTGGCGAATGCTCTGGGGCTCGACCCCGGTTTGCGGTCCAACATTGACGCTGTTGTGAAATCAGCCTGAGTTTTATAGGCTGCACCTGATTTTTCAGGAGCGGCCCATGTCCTTGCGCAAAGACCTTCGATCTGAACTGGAGGCACCGGCAGAGCTGCGCGTGT
This sequence comes from Hyphomicrobiales bacterium, assembly GCA_031421835.1. Classification (GTDB taxonomy): domain Bacteria; phylum Pseudomonadota; class Alphaproteobacteria; order Rhizobiales; family Aestuariivirgaceae; genus Aestuariivirga. The sequence continues at coordinate 13,708 of JANOPL010000143.1, forward strand.
TTGGCAGTGGCTGGACGGCTGGCGTTTTGGGTTTTGCTTTCGCCCTTGGGTCTCTGCTGCTGGTGCTGATCATGCGCCAGACTGAATTGTTCTCCACACCGGAATTAGCGGCGTTGCGGCAGGGTGATTGGTTCAAGCCCGCGTTGATGCTCTTGATGCTGGCCGCGTTTCTGTTGGGGTGTCTCAGTCTTACACTGCGTCCGCGAAAGACCCTTGGCTTTTTCGCCGTGGTCATCACTTTGGTGGCGTCGCTCTGGGCATCCATGCCGGGCCTGCCGGATTTGACGGGCGGGCGAAACGTCTACTTCGGTCTCGACTTTTTCATTCTCAATGTCATATTCGGTGGCATACTTTTTGTGCCCCTAGAGCGCATGTTTCCCAAACGCCCGGAGCAATCCGTCTTTCGCACGGAATGGCGCGAGGACTTGCTCTATTATTTCATCAGCTCGATGTTCGTGCAGATTTTTGCCTTTACGACGTTCGCACCTTCCAACTTCATTCTCGATGCGATCAAGATTGAGGGCTTACGGGCTTGGGTCGCCGCTTTGCCGCTGATCATCCAGGTCATAGCCATCATGGTCATCACCGACTTTGTGCAGTATTGGCTGCACCGCGCATTCCACCGCGTGCCGTTTCTGTGGGGCTTTCATGCCGTGCACCACTCCGCCAAAGCCATGGATTGGATTGCCGGGGCTCGCATGCATTTCTTCGAAATCATCATTCTCCGTGCAGCGACGGCAACACCTGCGTTCACGTTGGGCTTTTCGCAAGAAGCACTGCAAGTTTATCTGTTGATCGTTTATGTGTTGTCGACGTTCGTTCATGCCAATATCAGCTGGAAACTTGGTTGGATGGAACGCTTGATGGTGACGCCGCGCTTTCACCATTGGCACCACGGTATTGAGAAGGAAGCAATCGACGTCAATTTTGCCATTCACTTCCCGTTCTATGATCGATTGTTCGGCACTTACCACATGCCCGAAAACCGCTGGCCCGAAGGCTATGGCATCAGCGGCCACCCGGTGCCAACGGGCTACTGGAAACAGTTTTTGTATCCGTTCAGGGCGAAGTCTTAGGCCGTTTTCCTGAACTCGCCGCTGATGTGGGCGAGGAGCGCTACAAGAACAATCCCGCCGCCGATGAGGGTCCACATGGGCGGCGTTTCGTTGAGGAAGAGCCACACCCACAACGGCGTCAATGGCACTTCGAGTGTGGCCAGCAAAGTTGATTCAGCGGCGGGAATGCGCCGCGTGCCCAAAGTGTAAAGTGCAAGACCTGCCGCATTCTGCAGAATGCCAAATGCCGCAACCAAGGCAAAATCCTGACCGTTGATCGTCAGTGGCGTTGCAAACCAAAAACACAGCAGCGACACCAGCCATGCCGACGCCGCAAGCGCTGGCAATATTGGCAAGAATTTGTGCTGCCGCATCAAAACTGAAAACCCGGCCATGCCCAAAGCCATGCCGACAGCCAAGGCTTTGCCAAACATGGAACCGCCCCAATCGGACCCCGACAACATAACGACAACACCAACGAGTGCCACCGCACTCGCAATAATGGTAGAGCGCGCGGTGCGCTCGCCCATCGCCAGCCACGCCAATCCGGCGGCGATGAACGGGGTTGTGGCGTAGATCACCATGGCGTCAGCCACTGCCGTAAAGCGCAATGCCCCGATCCCGCAAATCATCGCCAGTGCCGACAAGGCGCACACCGCCCAGCCGGGCCGCCCCAATTTTCCGAAATCATTAACCGCAAATCGCTTTTCCAGAATGCAGTGAAACAGAAATACGCCCGCACCGGCAAACAACCCGCGCCAGAACAGCATCGTCGCCAAATCTGCTGAAATAAGCCGCGTGAAAATGCCTGCTTGCGACCACGCCAAGGCAGCGCAGGCCACCAAAACCAGTCCGATACGATGCTGAGCCGGGGAAAACGTCGCCATGTCAAACGCCATACGGGCTTGACCTTTGCGTCGCAATCACCGAAAACGCATGGATGACCACACGCCGCCAGCACGCTGTTAACATTTGCAGCATTATCATTTGCACCTAGCACCAAAACTGCTGGCACGGCGCCGCTTATCCAAATCATGAGATAGCGTTCCGGGCCGGAAAGCCCGAGACAGAACCATGACTTTGCGCCTCTACAACACTTTGACCAGAACCAAGGAAGACTTTGTCCCTTTGGACCCCAAGAACGTGCGCATGTATGTCTGCGGCCCCACAGTCTATGACTTCGCCCACATCGGCAATGCACGTCCAGCGATTGTATTTGACTTGCTGTTCCGCCTGCTGCGTCATCTTTATGGTGAGAGCCACGTCAAATACGTCCGCAACATCACGGACGTTGATGACAAGATCAATGCGCGGGCGCTCAGGGATTTTCCGGGCCTGCCGCTGAACGAAGCGATCCGCAAAGTGACGGAGACAACGGCGAACCAGTATTTCGCAGACACCCGTGCATTAGGTTGCCTCGACCCCACGGAACAACCCCGCGCCACCGAACATATTCAGGGCATGGTCGATATGATCAGTGTGCTGATCAATAAGGGGCACGCCTATGTGGCGGCGGGCGAAGTGTTGTTCGACGTGGCCGCCATGGTTGACTATGGCAAATTGTCGGGCCGCAAACTCGACGAACAACAAGCCGGCGCCCGCATTGCCGTCGAAGCTCACAAGAAGAACCCCGCAGACTTTGTGTTGTGGAAACTGTCGAGTGCTGATGAGCCGGGTTGGGATAGCCCATGGGGCAGGGGCCGCCCGGGATGGCACATCGAATGCTCAGTCATGAGCCAGAAAAGCCTGGGCGAAGTCTTCGACATCCACGGCGGCGGACTCGATTTAATCTTCCCCCACCACGAAAACGAAATCGCCCAATCGAGATGTGCGCATGGCACCAAGGTGATGGCGAACTACTGGATGCACAACGGCTTCCTGCAGGTCGAAGGCAAGAAGATGTCGAAAAGTGATGGGAATTTCACAACCATCGCTGATGTATTGAAGGACTGGCCGGGCGAAGTGGCACGCTTCAATATGTTAAGAACCCACTATCGCCAGCCGATTGATTGGACGATCAAAAGTTTAGACTCAGCGTTGTCCACCCTTGATGAATATTATCATGATGTCTCTGAGCTACCGGACAATGCAAATCCCAATGACTATGTAGACCCAGAGTTTGTCGCAGCTCTTTGTGAAGACCTCAATACTCACGGAGCGCTATCACGTCTTCACGTGCTCAAAAATCAAAAAACTGGACTTTTCGGAATTGATCAATTGGAAGCAAAAAGAAGATTTACTTTCAATGCAAGGTTAATGGGTCTTCTATGTCAACGACAATTGGTTTGGTTCAAAAGCAGAGAAACAAAAATAAGCAAACCAAAAGTTGTTGAACTAATCAATGACCGCCTCCTCGCTCGTCACAACAAAGACTGGAAAGAATCTGACCGCATCCGCGATGAACTTGCCGCCATGGGCGTTGCCATCAAAGACAACAAAGACGGCACCACCACTTGGGAGGTGAAGCGATGAAGCCCACACTTCCCTCTCCCGTTGCTTCGCAACACCCTCTCCCGCAAGGGGAGAGGGGTAAGATCAGGCCGCTTACTGAAGTAGCTAAAGAACAACAGGAACGCAGACGCAATGCCCCCTCACCCCTTGCGGGGGAGGGTGTCAGCCGCAGGCTGACGGGAGAGGGGTTTGCTAAACGTCAGGCAAAGCATTTGCGTCACGATATGACGGAAGCTGAGACCAAGCTCTGGCAAGCGTTGCGGGGTAAGAAATTTGAAGGCTTTAAATTCCGGCGCCAAGTGGCGATTGGAATTTACATTGCGGACTTTGTGTGTTTTGCGAAGCGGCTGATTATTGAAGTTGATGGAAGTCAGCATGAAGGCTCGACGCATGACGAGAAGCGCGATGCTTGGTTGGAAACTCAAGGTTTTCGTGTCTTGAGGTTATGGAACAATGATGTGCTACAGAGTTTGGATTATGCGATGTTGGCGATTTTGAATGCCCTGACACTTCCCTCTCCCGCCTCGCTGGTGCGAGGCACCCTCTCCCGTAATGGGCGAGGGGAAGGGGACCTGACATGACCCGCACCCGCCTTTACCTCTTCGACACCACACTCCGCGATGGCCAGCAAACCCCCGGCGTTGATTTCTCGCTGGAGGATAAACTCCTCGTCATGTCCATGCTCGATAAATTGGGCGTGGACTATATTGAGGGGGGCTATCCCGGCGGCAACCCTACGGACACGGCACTCTTCGCTGAACCGCGAAACACCAAGGCCACCTTCACGGCCTTTGGCATGACCAGGCGGGCCGGGCGTTCGGTTTCCAATGATGCCGGTTTGCAAACGCTCCTGAACGCAAAATCCAAGGCCATCTGTTTCGTGGCGAAAGCCTGGGACTATCACGTGCGCGTGGCACTCGGTTGCACCAACGAGGAAAATTTGGAATCGATCCGCGACTCCGTTGCCGCTGCAAAAGCAGTGGGCAAGGAAGTGCTGGTGGATTGCGAACATTTCTTTGATGGCTACAAAGCCAACTCGGACTACGCTACGGCCTGTGCCAAGGCGGCCTATGACGCGGGCGCGCGCTGGGTCGTGCTATGTGACACCAATGGCGGAACCTTGC
>JANOPL010000144.1:0-16879 GCA_031421835.1 Hyphomicrobiales bacterium
CCTGAGAGTTTCCGGGGCGGTTGCTCCTTCGGCGCTGGCGCTAAACCAGTCTCTCCCGCGGTGGGCGGTTACAGTCCGAAAGCTAGGGGAAGTGGTTGCAAAGTCAAGTCTATGTTTAAGATGGAACTGTTTGCAGACGTCTGCTCTTGCGTTCTGGCAGGTAAGTTGGCGGTTGAACTTCGTTAAGACTATTTTCGCCAAGTAAATTCCGGTTCGTCAGAACCCGTCGTCGGGTCGCATTGGCCACCATCTGACCCGCTGCCATCATAGCAACGCCGCAACGCATGATGCTGTAGCCGTTCAAGTCTGGATTTCGCGATGCCGCGCCACCAAAGTGCATCAATGATTGGCCAACTCTCCAAAGCAACAGTACAGGCTTGAACAACTTTACCGCCAGCGCAAGACAACAGTGGTCGCTGACGATCTTCTTCCATAATCACCGCCAGTTCTCGGGCGCTGCGCTCGTCTGCCGGGGGTAACGCGTCATACCCTACCACCACGCCCCAGCGTGCATCGCTCTTGGTCACTTTGCCGTCGTCAACCACTTCCGCAAACGGGAGCACGCGGATGATGCGCCCGCCTGATGAAAAAGCATCTTTGAAGCCAAATTTCATTTGCGCGCCCTTACCCTGCTCATCGGTTCCCATGACAGTCAAAACCGCCGTCATTAACGACTCTGGTTGTGCTGTGCCCTGAGCAAGCCGAAAGCGGTAATTATAAGTCTGATCAGCGGGATAGCGGAATTGGACCTCGGCGTAGCGAGCTTCGACCCGAATTATTGCCGGACGGTTTTCTCCTACTTCCTTTGCCCAGTCCTCAGTTCGTACGGGCAGTGGATAAACCACCACCACGCCCCCAAGCTTTTGAAGATCCCCTCCAACTTCAATCGTTATGTCGGAACTTTGTGCGGCGTTACTCCGTGCCGCTATTGTCGCCAGCAATGTCAATGCAAGCAGATACTTCCGAATACCAACAATCCCTCTGTGAATACTCATAAGTGGTTCGTCTTTCGGGGTGGGATGACGCTGCATGCTTCGCAAGCTGCAGGCGAAAAGCAGGAAATTCAAGTGTGTTCTCAATCCTAAATATTCAGGTTAAGGTTATAGGCCAAATCTGTGATTTCAGACCAGTGGAAAACTTCAAGGCCCTTAGCATCCCGTGTGATGTTATGTGCAATAGCACGGCCCAAATCCTCAACACGGATTCCGCGATATTTTTTCAATCCACCCATGAGAAGTGGCGACAGTATGGGCCAGATGGCCAGCATCACAGCTTGGGAGAAGCCATACCGATTTTGTTGGGTGAGAATCATTGAAGGCTGAAACACGCTGAAGCGCGCAAAGCCCATGGCGGCAATGGCATCGCTCAATTCGCCTTTGCTGCGGAGATAAAATGAACTGGATGTTGCATCGGCCATGGTTGACCCCAGCAGCGTGAAATGGCTGACACCCGCTGCTTTGCAAGCGGTCGCAAAGTCCAGTACGGCTTGCTTGTCGATACGGGTAAATTCTTCTTTTGAAACCTTGCTGGGCTGGCCTACGCCAAAAGTGCAAATGGCAACGTCATGGGACTGAATGTGGTGGCGATAGCTTAAAGGGTCGAGGACATCGACAATGTGTTCTTGTGCTGTCGTGGCACTTGGCAAATGGCGGCGCAGCAGCAGGTCAATTGTGGCATTGCCTTGAAGCAAGACGTTGAGAGCCTCAGTGCCAACAGCACCTGATGCGCCAAGGAAGATGATGCGGGAGTTTTGATTGATCATGGTCAGGTTCTAGACCGATAAGGGTGTTTTGCAATCTTGACATCGCCTGCGTCCACCGCCATTTCTTCATCCATGTGCCTGCCCCCCCTTAAAATCCTGCTTGCTGCGCCCCGTGGCTTTTGTGCGGGTGTTGTGCGCGCCATTGATATTGTGGAGCGGGCGCTCGAGCTTTATGGGGCACCTGTCTATGTGCGGCATGAGATTGTGCACAACAAGTTTGTAGTCGATAGCCTGAAGGCCAAGGGTGCGATTTTTGTGAAAGAGCTGCATGAAATTCCGGCGGGAGATTTTCCGGTGGTGTTCTCGGCACATGGCGTACCGAAGGCCATTCCGGCAGAGGCTGAGCGGCGCAAGATGTTTCAGCTCGATGCCACCTGCCCGCTGGTGACGAAAGTTCATATGGAGGCCCAACGGCATTTCAACCAGGGGCTTGAGATTATTTTGATCGGTCACAACAACCATCCGGAAGTGGTGGGCACCATGGGGCAGTTGCCCGTGGGTGCAATCAGATTGATTGAGACTGCTGAAGATGCTGAAGCCCTTCAGGTGCGCGATGCGACGAAACTGGCTTACGTGACCCAGACCACGCTTTCGGTGGATGACACCAAGGATGTGATTGAGGTATTGCGGCGGCGGTTTCCAGCGATCACCGGGCCTTTCAAGGAAGATATTTGTTACGCCACCACCAACCGGCAAGAGGCTGTCAAATCCATTGCGGCGCACATTGATGTGTTGCTGGTGGTGGGTGCGCCGAACTCTTCGAATTCCATGCGTCTTGTCGAAGTGGGTGTGAAAAGCGGCTGCCCGCGTGGCCAGTTGGTGCAGCGGGCGACGGATTTGGATTGGGAAACGTTGCAAGGCCTGAAAACCATTGGATTGACTGCGGGCGCATCCGCACCGGAAGTGTTGGTGAATGAAATTATCGATGCGTTCCGCCTTCACTATGACGTGACCGTGGAGAACGTTGTACTGCGCGAAGAAAATGTGTCGTTCAAGTTGCCGCGCGAATTGCGCGAGGCACAGCCCACCGCATGAGCGTTGTCATTCACACGGACGGAGCATGTTCAGGCAACCCTGGACCCGGAGGGTGGGGTGCGATTTTGGACTATAACGGCACGCGCAAGGAATTGAATGGTGGGGCAGCCCTGACCACCAACAATCGTATGGAAATTCTGGCGGCGGTGGAAGCGCTCAACGCTTTGAAACGTCCGTGTACGGTGGAAATGCACGTGGACTCGCAATATGTGAAAGACGGTATTACCAAGTGGATTCACGGCTGGAAGAAGAATGGCTGGAAAACTGCCGACAAGAAACCTGTGAAAAACGTTGAACTGTGGCAAGCGCTGGATGAGGCCATCAAACGCCACACCATCTCGTGGCATTGGGTGAAGGGGCATGACGGGCACCCTGAGAATGAACGCGCCGATGAATTGGCACGTGAGGGCATGGCGCCGTTTAAGGGGTAGCTCGGCCCTCACCTGTCATCCTTCGCTAGAGCGTCGGATGACATCCTCTCCCGTAAACGGGAGAGGTGAAGGTTCTTCACTTCTCCCGCTTGCGGGACAAGGTGGCGAGCGAAGTGAGACGGATGAGGGCCGTTACAGCTGCCCCAAAATCGTCTCAGACCCTGACACGTTGACGCCGGCTGCTGTTTCAACATTCAGCGCTTTCACCACGCCGTCGTCCACGATCATCGAATAGCGCGACGAACGCACACCCATGTTGGCCACTGTCAGGTCTTTGTCGAGGCCGCAAGCTTTGGCGAAGGCGGCGTTGCCATCGGCCAGCATCATGATTTTGCCTTCGGATGCGGTGGCTTTGCCCCAGGCTTTCATGACGTGAATGTCATTGGTGGCCGTGCAAGCAATCGTGTCCACGCCCTTTGCTTTTAACGCGTCATGGTCGATCACATAACCCGGCAGGTGCTGGGCGTCGCAGGTGGGGGTGAAGGCGCCGGGCACGGCAAACAGCACAATTTTTTTACCTTTGAAGAAATCTTCTGTTGACACTTTGCTCGGGCCATCGGGTCCCGGGGTCAAGAAGTCAGCCTGGGGTAGTCTATCACCAATTTTTATCATCATGTTTCCTTTGCGTGGCGTTTGCAAACTAAAGCACAGTGACGATCTGCTCAAGTGCTGTCCCGGTTTTATTGATGATCAAACGCAATTGCGTGCCCTTAAGTTCATCCGAGGCTTTTAAGCCACTCACGGGAATGCGGATGATGCCCGATGTGGCACTGGGCTTGCCGAAATAGTGAAGTGCGTTTCCTTCGACGAAAATATCCGTCACAGGTTCCAGAACCTCCAGGATTAAAACCTCCTGATCGGCAGACGCTTTGATGATGGGTCCGGCTTTTGAAAGGACCGGCACTTTTGACTGCCATCGACTGATCAGTTGTTGGTCGGGTGCTGACGATGAAGCAGGATCAAACAGGACTTCGTTTTCAAACTGCGCGGGAATGCAGACAACTTCGCACACACCGAAAAATGATTTCAGAGAAACCTTGAGGGACCGTGCGACGTCTGTCGGCTGAACCGAAATCGGAAATACAACTTCATCCTTGTATCCTATGGTCATTCCGGCCTCGTCTTCAAATCGCGACGGCAGCGGGAAGTAGATTTTATATTCTGCACCGTTCTCAATTGTCACATCGATCTGGGGGGCGATGCCGCCATCGCCTGGAACGCGCCAATAGGTTTTCCATTGGGACGCGAGGGTGATGGCAAGGCCCGTCCAATAATGTTTCCCATCAAATCCACCCTTCAGCAGCCGGGCGGACCACGGTCGATTGGCGGCATGCGTTGACGCGGCAAATGCGAGGGCGAACGGGAGTTGAAGCAAGCTGCGGCGTTTCATCATGTCATGTTAGTCTATTTTTCGATCACGGGCCATTCACCATCCTGTCAGGCCTTGGACGTGACGTAAATTCCAAGTTAAGATAGGGCATGACAACGTCGCTTAAAGGAAAACTGCTGATTGCCATGCCGGGCATGGAGGACTCATTGTTCTCGCGCAGCGTGGTGTTTTTGTGCGCCCATGCGCCGGAAGGGGCGATGGGTCTGATCATCAACAAGCCCATGCCGGGGCTAAATTTTATGGAATTGGCGGACCGACTGGACCTGGCGGATGCAACTGCCGAAACCATGCTGCAACTTGAACAAACGGCCATCCTGAGTGGCGGTCCGGTGGAGCAGCACCGTGGGTTTGTACTGCACAGCGCCGACTATAACGGAGATGAGACAAGTCTCACCGTGACGCCTGGCATCACGTTGACGGCAACGGTCGACATCTTGCAGGACATGGCCATGGCGCGTGGACCCCGGCGCACTTTGCTGGCCCTGGGCTATTCCGGCTGGTCACCGGGGCAGCTCGAGAACGAGATTTTACACAATGGCTGGCTGCATTGCGACACAGATGCGGAATTATTGTTTTCAACTGATTGGGACAGCAAGCACCGCCGCGCCATGGAAAAACTCGGCGTTGATCCACGCATGCTGTCAAGCGAGGTTGGGCACAGTTAAGATTAACGCTTCCGCTTTTTGACGGCTGACTTTTTCTTGGCGGGCTTGCGCGATACTGGCCTCTTTGCTTTCACTGCTCTGCGCGACACCATCTTCTTGTTTGGACGGGGTGGTGCGTTTACAGCAAACAGCGACGGCAATTCTTCCGGTTCGATTTCATCATCACTGTAATACGCATCGTCGACCAGTGCCTCATCCTCAAGTGCCGGTGGTTCAGGTTCATCATAGGTAACGGCAGTGACGACAGGCAACACCGCGAGCAGTTGATGCACATCACGCGCCAACAAGGGCGGCGAGAGGTAATAGCCCTGCCCCAACTCGCATCCCATCAGCAGCAGCTGCTGGGCCTGATCTTCAGTTTCGATGCCTTCGGCGACCACCATCATGCCGAGGCGATGGGCCATGTCGACAACACTTTGCAGGATGACACCACCACGGCCTTGCAGGCCATCGGTGGAGATAAAACTGCGATCCATCTTCAGTGTGTCAAAACTCAAATCGCGCAAGCTGGCAAGATTGGAAAAGCCGGTGCCAAAATCATCGCAGGCCACACCGATACCGAGGTTGCGCAAACGGCCGATCAGCTGGCGCGAGCGTTCAGGAAAACGCATCACCACAGACTCGGTGATCTCGATTTTTGCTGCATGAGGCAACACGCCTTCGCGAGCGAGTGTAGACGTGAGGCGATCAATGAAACTTGTGTCTGACAGCTGTTCTGCCGACACATTGATGGCCATAAAAACAGGTCGGTTACGGGTCAGCACACGTTGCCATATCCCCATCTGGCGGATTGATTCCTGTAACACCAATTCACCAATCTCGCTGATCATTCCCGCCTGTTCGGCCAGACCAATGAATTCGGCTGGTTGCAAAAGCCCGCGCTTGGGATGTTGCCAGCGGGCAAGTGCTTCAAAGCCCGCCACGTCGCGCGTCATCAGTGTGATGATGGGTTGGTAGTGAACTTCGATTTCGCGCCGGTCAATGGCGCGGCGCAAATCGCCTTCAAGTTCAACCTTGTCAGCGCGCTGATCGGAAATATCCGCGTGGTACATCACCACTGTGCGCGGGCCTTTGCTTTGGGCTTCGTGCAGGGCCGTTTCAGCCTGCTGATGTAAAGCGGCAGCTGATGCACCACTTGCACTGCTCAGGGACACACCAATGCAAGCGGACAGGTAAACCTGCTGCAACAAGACATTGATGGGTTTTGCCAATCGCGCCAAAATATCAGCAGCCAATGCAGCAGAGTCCCGGCTGTCAATGCTTTCAACTTGCATCACGGCGAACTGACTGCCGGAAATGCGTGCAACGGACTCGTCGCCCGTCAACGCATCAGAGATGCGCTGTCCCACAGCCAACAGCAGTTGGTCGCCGAGATCGTGGCCAAGTCCGTCATTCAGAATTTTGAAGCGCTCAATTCCAATCATCAAAACGCGGCGCGGCACGGCCAGGGGCTTTGCCACTTCGCGCTCCAGCCGGTCGAGGAACAATGCGCGGCTTGGAAGACCTGTAACGGGATCGTGGATGGCTTCATTGATCAGTCGGTCTTCGGTTTGCTTGCTGCGGGAAATATCCGTCAGTGTACCGATCAATCGCGCAGGCACACCGCCCGCACCCGGCAAAGCCCGGGCCCGCAACATGAACCAGTGATAGACACCTTGCGCATCACGCAGGCGCAGTTCCTGTTCCAGAAAACCACCGGCCTTCATGTTGCGGAGATCCAGACACTTGCGATAAGCCATGTCGTCAGCCGGATGCACCAGCGCCGCAAACCAGCGCAGGGCTGCGGTCGGCGTCAAATTCGCCATGTTATGGCCAAGGCTGCGGGCAAGATCAGCACCAATGTCGAGGTTGTTTTCCTGTGGTTGCCAGTCCCACAAATAATGTTCAGCCCCGGTCAATGCCAAACTGCGGCGCGACGCGTCAGTCAGGTAGGGCTTCGACAGGAAGCCTTGCGCAAATGCCAGTCGCAGCAGAACAAAGGCCAGCACACCCAGTACGATCGTCAGCCCTGCCAAGGCAATGGCGTGCAGAGCGGGCAAATGGCTTTCGCCGGTTGCGGAGACAGTTGCAAAAAACACCCAGGCCAGAAGCGAGGCCCAGAACAACATGGCATTGTCCATCACTTCCACGCGGCTACGTTTGGCCAGCAGCGCCGACACAAAGCCCGCAATCACCAGAAAGACGATGGCCCAGCGGGCTGTTTGTGTGGCCCGGCCCGGCATGAGAAAAGCATAAGCAACAAGGGCGATCATGCCGAGGATGAGGACAAAGAACGGCATGTCCTTGATGATGGAGCGCCGCTTCAAACTTGTAAGGCCCCAGAAACACAAGGCCACCGCAAGCGCCAGCAGACTTTCAGAAATCGCACGAAGATGTTGCTGTGTGAGGTCAAATGTTCCGAAATTCTGCGCGAGTGGCTGCAGATAGCCCACTTCCAAGGCCATGAACAGCAGGGCGGAAAAGCCAAATGCACCGCCAACAAGGAACGCGCGGTTGGCGCGAATGCCGTAGAGCGACAGAATGCTGAGCGCCAAAACAAAAGCCACTGCAAGTGAAGCGCCGCGCAAAAACGCGATTGAGGCACCACGTTGCGCAAAGGATTTGACATCATAGACCCGCACCGCTTTGAGAACGGCGGGCCCCTCAACACCAAAGGTCATGGCTTGGCTTGGTTGAAGCTGAAACTGATAGGCATCTGCCAAGGCGGAACTCAGTGGTGCGGGAGGGTTTGTGGTTTGCAGCCACGAAATGTTTTTGACCTGGGACCCGAATGGCATAAGCCGCACAATGCCAGATGCTGCCAACCGTTGGGTGTCAACAGCCAGAACCAAATCCCGCACGTCTGGGCCGGTGTTGCGCAGGGTGTAAACCGTCCAATTGAACTCCGGACCGACACCTGTGCCACGCAGTTCGAGAACCGCGCGGCTGCCATCTTTTTCACCGGGAACTTCCAAAGCCAAATTACGGCGTTGGGCAGCAACGCGTGTGCCTTGTTCCGTGAGGTCGACAAGCAGGATGTCCGGCGCAATATCGACAGTGCCTTCGGCTTGCGCTGAAGCCGCCCATGCGAGCAGGCAACAGAACAGTTGCAGCACCAACAACAGATGTGTCTTGAAACCTGCTCGAATCATAGCCTATCGTAGTGTGGGGCGCGCCCGGAGCCTATAGCTCGTGAAGGCACAATCCCCAGAGAACGTGGTCTTCCCACCGATCATTGATCTTCAAATAGGCTGCGGCAAAACCTTCGCGCGCGAAACCAGCGCGCTGCAAAAGTTGCACGGAAGCCGTATTCGTTGGCAAACATGCGGCTTCCAGCCGGTGCAGTTCAAGGTTATTGCGGGCAAAATTTATGGTTGCTGCGACGGCATCTGTCATGAAACCTTGCCTGGCGAAGGGTGCGCCGATCCAATATCCCAGTGTTGCCATTTGCGCGACGCCGCGGCGCAGGTTCGAAAGTGTTATGGCACCGAGCAGTTTTCCATCGTCAGACCAAATGAAAAAAGGAAACGCCTGATCATCATGGGCCAGTTTTGCGTAGTGCGCGACGCGTTTCCGGAACGACGACAGCAACAACTCATCATCCCGCCAAGCCGGTTCCCAAGGCTCCAGAAAGGTTCGGCTTGTTTGTCGAAGATCGCGCCATTGAATGAAATCCTCCACACTGGGAGAGCGCAACACTGTGCGAAGACCTCGACATTCATAGTTCGGTTTCGGCGCCAGCAGGTTTTGCAACAGGCGCATGGGCAATGGTCAGGATTTGGTGACGAAACGCGCGGCGATGTCAGAGTAGCTGGCCAGAGTTGACAGTTGCCCTACGGCACTCAAACTGGGCCTGCTGGACGAGAAAATATCATAGGCCAATTCTCGTACGTTTTCTGCAGCCACTGCATCGATGCGTCGTACCAATGTACTGACGTCGGGCACCTCGCCGAAAGCCAGGTACTGCCTGGCAATTTGATCCGCACGTGATGATGCGCTTTCAAGATTCATGACCAACGAGGTTTTCAACTGTGCTTTGGCCCGCGCAATTTCCTTGTCCGACACGTTACGCCCCATGGACAACATGACGTCAGCCGTCACATCGATCAGTTCGGGTGTGTGCTCAGGTGAGGTTGCGGCATAAACACCAAGCTGCCCCACGTCTTCATAGGACGTGCCAAACGCAAAGACGCTGTAGCACAGCCCGCGTTTTTCCCGCACTTCCTGGAACAGACGTGATGACATGCCGCCGCCCAGTGCGCTGGAAAGCACTTGCAGTTGATAGATGCGGGGGTCGCGATAATTCGGCGCTGCAAAACCCAACACAATATGGGTTTGGTCCAATGGCTTTTGCTCAATGCTGGAACCTGACGCAAAAATCGGAGACTGGCGTTGAGGTGCGGACCCCCGTTCCATGTGCCCAAACAGCTTTTCAGTTTCCTTGGCAAAGGCTTGATGATCAATATTACCCGCTGCGCACACAACCATGCGCGAGGCCCAATAATTGCGGTTGCGCCACGCCACCATCTGGTCCCGAGACATGGTTTCGATCAGACTGGCAGGACCGAGGATCGACCGACCAAGGGGGTGGTCACCAAAGCTTGCGGCTTGCGAGAGGTCGAACACCAAATCATCAGGCTGATCTTTGGCGGCGGCGATTTCCTGCAGGATGACGTCCCGCTCACGTTCCATCTCATCTTCATCCAGAACAGACTCGGTGAAAATATCGGCGAGAATATCCAAGGCCATGCGCCAGTCGTCCTTCATGACGCGGGCGTAATAGGTGGTGGTTTCCATGCCGGTTGCGGCGTTGATTTCGCCGCCGACATTTTCAATTTCCTCCGCAATGCCCTGGGCCGTGCGGCGCGTGGTGCCTTTGAACGCCATGTGTTCAAGGAAATGGGCAATGCCATTTTCCTCCGGCAATTCATCACGCGCGCCCGCTTTCACCCAAATGCCGATGGCAGCCGTTTCAATGTGTGGCATGTGGTGGGTGACTACGGTCAGGCCGTTGGCCAATGTGGTGATTTGTACTGTCAAACGAACTCTCCCTCTCAGCGTTTTCGGTTCTCCAAAATCAGGCTCTTGACGGCCTCTGCGCTGTTGGGAAGCACTGTGAAACTTTCTTCGCGTTCCATCAAGCCTTTTAACTTGAGGGGCAGTTCAGGGTTAATGCCTGTGGCTTTGTGAACAGCCGCCGGAAATTTGGCAGGGTGGGCTGTGGCCAACACCACCATTGGGCTGGCTCCCATGTTTTGGGCAGCCACGTGCAGGCCGACAGCCGTATGGGGGTCAATCACCTCGCCGGTTGTGGCGAGAACTGACCGCATGGTGGCCATGGTTTCAGCTTCGCTTGCACGGCCTGAATCAAACTCATGACGGATCGATTGGAGTGCGGTGTTTTCCAACGCAAAGTTGCCCGATTGTTTGAGGCCCGCCATGGCGCGCGTCACGGCGTCCGGGTTGCTTGCGTTGGCAAGGAATACCAAGCGCTCGAAATTCGACGACACTTGAATATCCATCGACGGACTGGTGGTGGCGTGCACACCCGTCACCTCATAGCGACCTGACTTCAGCGTGCGGTCCAAGATGTCATTTTCATTGGTGGCGATGACAAGCCGATCAATCGGCAACCCCAGGCGCTTGGCCACAAGCCCCGCCATAATGTTTCCGAAGTTGCCTGTGGGCACCGTGAAGCTGACCTTGCGATCAGGCGCACCAAGTGCGAGGCCTGCAAAAATGTAATAGGAAATTTGCGCCATGACGCGCACCCAATTGATGGAATTGACACCTGCGAGCTGCACATCGTCACGGAATGCATGGTCGTTAAAGAGGTCTTTGACGATGGCCTGGCAGTCGTCGAAATTTCCTTCGAGTGCGATATTGGTGACGGCGGGAGAATGGACTGTGGTCATTTGCCGGCGTTGGACATCGGACACGAGACCGTGGGGATGAAGAATATAGATCGAAGCGTTTTTGGAATGCTGGAAAGCTTCGATGGCCGCTCCGCCCGTATCGCCTGAGGTTGCGCCGATGATGGTGGCGCGTGTCTGGGATTTGGCCAGCGACCAATCCATGAGGCGGGCCAGCAATTGCATGGCTACGTCCTTGAAGGCGATGGTGGGGCCATGGAAAAGTTCCAGCAGCCACAGGTTCGCGTCGAGTTGTTTGAGGGGGGTGACCGCTTGATGACCAAAGCTGCCGTAAGCTTCAATGACCATGGCTCGCAATTCAGCATCAGGAATAGCGCCGTCGGCAAAGCGCTTGGCGACGGCAAATGCCACATCGGCAAATGGCTTGCCGCGGAGGGCGCGCAGTTCTTCGGCGGAAAATGTTGGGAAGTGCTGGGGCAAATACAAGCCGCCGTCACGGGCCAGACCAGAAATCATGGCGCCTTCAAAGTCGAGTACGGGAGCGAGCCCACGCGTGGAGATGTATTTCATGGGCGGGCTATTAAGCTGTTGAGCGAGATGCGGCAAGTACCCGCAATTCCGTCATTCCAAACAAGAGTGAAGCGCAGCGGAACGATTGATTTGGAAGCCCGCTTGGTCAACCAAAAGCGGGGTTCCAAATCGCTTACTCCACTGCGTTGCGTGCGCGTTTGGAATGACGGTTTTGAATGAGAAACACCCCCGTCATCACCACCAACACCGCAGCCAATCCAAACCACGTGATGGCGTAACCCATGTGATTGTTGCGCAAGTTGGCTTTGGGGGCTTCGACGTACAGGCCTTCCGTGCCCGGACTTGCCGCCACCAGGTTTACGACGACATAGTTGGGGTTGAGGTGCGTTGCGGAAAACTGGTTGGCCATGGCCACCACATCCCACCAATACCATTCGTTGGCATCCGGATTGTTTTCAACATCAAACCGGCCTTGGCCTTCATCGTGCCAGACGATGTGGCCGATAATCTCAACCGTCGCCCCTGTGGGTGCGGGAAAGTTTTGGCCGTGGTTAATCTTGCCGCGATTGACCAGAACGGCACTGCCGCTTGAGAGTTCAAATCCATGGATGAGTTCCCATGCCGGACCTGCGGGCGTTGACGCAAGCAGGCGCAAGGGTTCGCGCGGCGCAAATTTTCCCGTGGCCTTAACCTTCATGCCATCGATGCGCTGGCCCGCGAGAAATTTCTCTAACGCCACATCCAATGCAACGGGTTCACTTGTGATGGCCTTGTCATAGTCTGCGATCAGCGCATTCTTCCAGGCGAGACGCTGGAGTTGCCAGTTGCCCAACCACAACAGCAACGCGAGCCCCAAGCCTGACGCCACAAGGATTGGCCAAATTCGAGGTTTCATTGATCAAGCCGTCCTTCGCTGGCATTCATGCGCCACTGCTGGGCCAACAGCACGCCTTTCATCGGGCGCAACAGCAATGTGGGAATGACGATGAGAATGGGAATGGCGATCAGCACATGCACCCACCATAGAGGCTGATAGGCCACTTCCACGCCGAGAATTGAGCCAACACCAAACACGCAGGCAAACAGCATCACGAACCAGGCGGCGCCATCACCCGCGTCAGCAAAGGAGAAATCGAGGCCACAGACGTTGCAGCTTTTGGCGACAGTCAGATAGCCGTCGATCAAATTACCGCGACCACAGCGCGGGCATTTGCCTTTAAGGCCGGTGGAGAGCGGCGAGAGTGGTGGGTAGTGGTTTTCGGTCATGCTCAGGCCCTCATCCGTCTCGCTTACGCTCGCCACCTTCTCCCGCAAGCGGGAGAATTGAGGGTTCTTCACCTCTCCCGTTTACGGGAGAGGTCGCTGCGATGCAGCAGTGAGGGCCGCCTTTGTCAATGCGCAGGTATCGGTGCACCCGCCGAGCCCCAGATATAGACTGCGGCAAACAGGAACAGCCAGACCACGTCCACGAAATGCCAATACCAAGCGGCGGCTTCGAAGCCGAAATGTTGTTCCGGTGTGAAGTGGCCCTTCAAGGCGCGAAACAGGCAGATGATCAGGAAGATGGTTCCAATGATGACGTGGAAGCCGTGGAAGCCTGTCGCCATGAAGAAGGTGGAACCATAGATGTTGCCACCGTTGTTGCGGTTGAAGGCAAAGCCGGCTTCGGCATATTCGATGGCTTGAAGGCTGGTAAACAGCAGACCCAAAATGATGGTCAGCACCAAGCCCCAGATCAGGCCTTTGCGGTCATTGTTCAACAGAGCGTGGTGGGCCCATGTGACGGTTGTACCGGATGTCAGCAACACCAATGTGTTGATCAGCGGCAAATGCCAAGGGTCGAAAATCTTGGTGTGTTCGACCACGCCATCAACGAGAGGTGCAGGCGGAAATACACCGCCCGTGGCCAAAGAACGGGCTTGTTGAATGGCTTCACCAGAAAACAGCGACGCATCGAAGTAGGCCCAGAACCAGGCGACGAAGAACATGACTTCGGAGGCAATGAACATCAACATGCCATAGCGCAGGTGCAATGAAACCACAGGTGTGTGGTCGCCCGCATGGGCTTCCTGGATGACGTCACGCCACCACATGAACATGGTGTAAAGCACACCGAGCAAGCCGACGATCAGGACGGCTGAGGTTGAACCGTGCATCCACATCACAGCTCCAATCGCCATCACGAAAGCGGCCATGGAGCCGATGAAGGGCCAGGGTGACGGATCGACCAGATGGTAGTCGTGGTTCTTGGCGTGTGAGTCAGCCATGGCGGGTCTCCCTAATTCTTCTTCAAGTTGGCCTGCTTGGCAGACGCTTTGGATTTGGCAGGATAAAAGGTGTAAGACAACGTGATTTCGCGGATATTTTTGGTGTCAGCATCATCCAGCAAGGCGGCATCGACGAAAAACTGGACTGGCATGTCAACCGTTTCGCCGGGCTTCAAGGTTTGTTCGGTGAAGCAAAAGCATTCAATCTTGTTGAAGAAAATGCCAGCTTCGGGCGGGGTGACGTTGAACATTGCCGTGCCTGTCACAGTGTCGCTCGATGCATTGGTCGCGGTATAATGGGCCATGGTCGGCTCGCCGATTTTGACCGTCATGGTGTTTTGCTTTGCGTGGAAAATCCACCCGAGATCGGATGACACATTGGCATCAAAACGAATAGAGATGTCTTGTGTTGTCGCTGCCGCATCGGACGCTGCTGCAACCTGTGTGGTGCCGCCAAAGCCTGTGACCTGGCAGAACAAACGATAGAGCGGCACCGACGCATAGGCCAAACCCACCATGGCCACGACGAGGCCGGTGGCCATGAGCGCAACGCGTTTATTTTTTACTTCGTTCGCCATCACATGCTCCGATCCAGGATCGAAGCACCCAGGCGCACGAGCGTGGATACAAAAAACAAAACCATCATGCCAACGAGGCACCATGCCATCACCACCGAACGACGGCGACGGCGGGCCAGATCTTCCGGCGAGAAGGCGACTGGTGTGACAGGTTTGTCCATCAGAACCACGCAGGGAAAACAGGCAGGTTGAAAAGCTGCTCAATCAAAATCAAACCCAGAAGAGCGAAGAGCCAGTAGATTGAAACGCCAAAGAGTTTTTTGGAGGCTTTGTCTTCTTCGACGCTGCGCTCAGTGGTGCGGTACAGCACAATCGCGTGCCAGAGAAACTTCGACGTGAGAGCCACAGCGCCGATGCCATAAACCCAGCCGCCAATTCCAGTGACCAACGGCAGCAGCACCGTTGGCATCAATAACGCATTATAGATCAGGATTTGTTTTTTGGTTTCCGATCGGCCCGATACATTCGGCATCATCGGCACACCGGCATTGCCGTAGTCGCCTTCGCGGAACAGGGCGAGCGCCCAGAAGTGCGGGGGTGTCCACATGAAGATGATCAGGAACAATGCAACGGCTCCGGCGTCCAAGCCACCTGTTGCCGCAGCCCATGCCACAGCTGGCGGAAATGCGCCTGCGGCGCCACCGATGACGATGTTCTGTGGGGTCGAGCGTTTCAGCCACATGGTGTAGACGACCACATAAAAGAAAACGGTGAAGGCGAGGAAGGCTGCTGCAACAACATTGGTGAAGAGTCCGAGCACCAGCACAGACGCCACAGCGAGGAAGCCGCCAAAACCATAAGCCTCTTCCTTCGTCAGAGCGCCGCGCGGAACAGGGCGCTTTGACGTGCGCTTCATGATCGCATCAATATCGGCGTCATAGGCCATGTTCAGTGCACCGCAGGCACCGGCAGCAACAGCGATGCAGAATGTAATGATGAAAGCCACCCACGGATGGATGGCACCGGGAGCGGCGACTGCACCAACAACGCCTGAGAACACCACGAGCGACATCACTTTGGGCTTCATCAAGGCCCAATAGTCAGCAACCTCGCCCTGCCCGCCCAAGGGCGGGGCAAGGGGTGTTGTGATGTCGCTCAGGGTTGATGTCATGTGATTACTTGATCACCGGCAGTGTTGAGAACTGGTGGAATGGTGGTGGTGACGGCAGGGTCCATTCTAGGGTTGTGGCATATTCGCCCCATGGGTTGTTGCCTGCAGGCACTTTCTTGGCGAAGGCCGAGAATACACCGTACAAGAAGATCAACACGCCTACGGCTGAGAGATACGATCCGTAGGACGAAACGAGGTTCCAGCCGGCATAGACCTCGGGGTAATCAACATAGCGTCGTGGCATGCCCGCCAATCCGAGGAAATGTTGCGGGAAGAACACGAGGTTCACACCCACAAAGGTGACCCAGAAATGTGCATGGGCGATCTTCTCGTTATACAGATACCCGAAAATCTTTGGGAACCAGTAGTACCAGCCCGCGAAGATGGCGAACACGGCACCCAGCGACAGCACGTAATGGAAATGCGCCACCACGTAATAGGTGTCATGAAGCGAGCGGTCGACACCGGCATTGGCCAGCACCACGCCCGTCACACCACCCACGGTGAACAGGAAGATGAAGCCGATAGCCCAGACCATGGGCGGACGGAACTCGATCGAGCCGCCCCACATTGTTGCAATCCACGAGAAAATTTTGACGCCGGTCGGCACGGCAATGATCATGGTGGCAGCAACGAAATAGGCTTGCGTGTCAGCATCCATGCCCACGGTGTACATATGGTGGGCCCAGACGATGAAACCGACAACGCCAATCGCCACCATGGCGTAGGCCATGCCGAGATAACCGAAAACAGGCTTTTTCGAAAAGGTCGAGACGATGTGGGAGATAATGCCGAAGCCCGGCAAAATCAGGATGTACACTTCAGGATGACCGAAGAACCAGAACAGATGCTGAAACAGGATCGGGTCACCGCCTGATGATGCTTCGAAGAACGAGGTTCCGAAGTTACGATCTGTCAACAACATGGTGATGCCGCCAGCGAGAACCGGCAGCGACAACAACAACAGGAACACTGTCACCAGCACGGCCCAGACGAACAGCGGCATTTTGTGCAAGGTCATGCCGGGGGCGCGCATGTTGAAAATGGTGGTGATGAAGTTGATGGCGCCGAGGATCGACGAGGCACCGGCGAGATGGATGGACAATATCGCGTAGTCCATGGCGGGACCGGGCTGGCCCGTGGTGGAGAGTGGCGGATAAATTGTCCAACCGCCGCCCACGCCATAAAGACCTGAAGGGCCTTCAACAAACATTGAAATCAGCAGCAGTCCAACGGCCGGAATCTGCAACCAGAACG
>JANOPL010000145.1:0-7689 GCA_031421835.1 Hyphomicrobiales bacterium
ATGCTGAGGTGCATTGCCAAAGGCAATGCCTCGAAGCATGCGCCACACAAAGGCCCTTCGAGGCCGCTTACAGCGGCACTTCAGGGCTAGGACCAAGAACATGAAATCCGCAGTCATCCTGTTCCCCGGCATCAACCGTGAAACTGACATGGCCCGTGCTTTTCATGCAGCGACAGGGGTGAAGCCGCATATTGTTTGGCACACGGAAACCTCCTTGCCAGATGTTGATCTGGTCGTCGTGCCGGGTGGGTTTTCCTATGGCGATTATTTGCGCTGCGGAGCCATTGCGGCGCGTTCACCCATCATGGCAGATATCAAAGCCAAGGCATTGAAAGGGTTGAAGGTTATTGGTGTTTGTAATGGCTTTCAGATCATCACCGAGGCGGGGCTTTTGCCCGGAGCCTTGGTCCGCAATGCGGGGCTTCGGTTCGTCTGCAGGGAAGTGAAACTCAAGGTCGAGAACAACCAGACCTTCTTCACCAACAAAATGGCGAAAGGCGAAATCATCCACTGCCCCATCGCCCATGGTGAGGGTAATTACATCTGCGACGCCGAGACTTTGAAGCGTCTTGAAGGTGAGGGTCGCGTGGTGTTCCGCTATGCGGAAGGCACCAACCCCAATGGTGCCATGAATGACATAGCCGGCATCGTGAATGAGGCAGGCAATGTCATCGGCATGATGCCACATCCTGAAAACATGGTGGAGGCGCTGCACGGAAAGACCGATTGCAAGCCATTGTTTGAAAGCCTGCTGGCGGCCCGAACTCTTTAAAATTTGAAGTGTTGTGGAAGGGATTTGCAAACCTCAGCTTTGGAATACACTCGATTATCTTCAAGTTTTAGGCAAAGTAAAGTCGGATTGGAGGAAAAGTGTTTCCAATCCAACGGAGACTTCACATGCAGAAAATTTTGAACCAGATTTTGACTCGTAAAGTTTCAACTGAACGCGTGACGAATTTACCCTCTGGAATTGCGGTGATTGCGCTTGATCAGCGGGTGCAGCACCTGTTGGCCTTGCAAGCGCTAAAGCCACTCCCGCAACGTCGAACATTCGGTGACTTGTCAAATCCGATTCAAAAGCCACAGGAAATCTAAACCATCTCTTCGTCATGACGCGCGTTAACACTGGATTAACGTTCACAAAGTGTGTCCAATCCTACTTGCAGGCAGCACCTGCTATCTGGGAGAGAGTGACATGTTCAAGACTTTTTTTGCGATCCGTAAACCCGTAGACCCAACCGACATTGAATTTGAACTCGCCATGCAGGCCATCAACGACCGCATGGACAAGATGCTGGGCCAGACCCGCGCCAAAACTTCCGATCATGTTGCACCGGAACGCCGCGCTGGCGCCTATCAGCTGCGTTGATCGCTTACCACTTTCCAGTGACGCCAAAAGCTTCACCCATCCCCGGCCACGGCGGCATCGTTACACCAAGGGCCTTCAGGGGTTCGGTGCCGGTGTTGCGGAACTGGAAGTGGGTGCCAACGGGAATTGTCAGCGACAGTCCGGCGGATAACGTGATGATGGTTTCAGTATCACCGACCTTCCTCCACATCTGGCCGGTACCTGAGAGGATGAACCAAATCTCTTCAACTGTGTGATGGGCAACAGCTTGTGATACTTGCCCCATGGGTAACGTAAAATGCGCCATTGAACCACGCGGGGTTGAAGCCAGAATTCTTACCTCTGAGCCGTCGGGGGCGAGAACATCATAGGCGTCAGACAGCGTGCGGTCTTGGCTCATGCCATCAATTGCCCGCCGTTGACTTCCACCACTTGTCCCGTCACGTAGCCTGAGGCTTGGTCACTGGCGAGGTAAAGGAAGGCTCCCGTGCAGTCATCAGCAACACCAAGCCGCTGCATGGGGATGGTCTTTGCGGTTGCGGCGCGTTTTTCGGCCGTCGAGAAGCGATCATGGAATGCTGTGTGAATAGTGCCAGGGGACACGCAATTGACGCGGATGTTGTTATCGACAAGTTCGCGCGCCAGGCTTTTAGTGAAAGCTGACACAAATCCCTTTGCACCTGCATAAACGCTGCCGCCGGGGCTGGCACCGTTGCGCGCTGCAATGGACGTAACGTTGATGATGTTGCCCGACCCCTGCTTGACCATGAGGTCTGCCGCGATACGGCAACAGTGGATCAGCTGGCGGCAGTTCAAATCGAAAACCTGGTCAATGAACTCGTCCTTCAAATCCGCAAGCGGCGTGCGTGCAACCAGGCTTCCCGCATTGTTGACCATCACGTCGATGCGGCCAAAAGTTTTCAACGCATGTGCCATGAGTTGTTCAGGCGCACCGTCACCCGTCAAATCCAGTTTCAGGGTTTTGATTCCAGCGGCCTCGATTGTTGCGAGTTCCGGGCCGCCGCCAAAATATTGCGCGAGAACCTTCGCACCCTGAGCTGCAAAGCCAAGTGATGCGGCACCACCAATACCCGTGACGCCGCCAGTGATGACGACGACTTTGTCTTTTAGATCTGTGTACACTTAAGCTTTGCTCCATGCGCGCCCCCCGGCGATATCCGGGGCGACGCTTTAATGGTGCGAAAGCTATGCGTTTTTTCTCAGCTTGTCAGCACTATTGCTGTGGTGCTTGAGCTGGCGGCGTTGCAGGCGCAGGTGCGGGCTCTGGTGCAGGAGCAGGTGGTGGTTCGGCAGCAGGCGTTGGTGCTGGTTCCGCGGCGGGTGGAGGCGGCGGCGTTGCTTCTTGGGTTGTTGTGGTGGCGGGTGTCGGCGCGGTGGTAGGCCCGCCGCTCAAATACATCCACCCAATTAAAACAACCAAAGCCGCTGCGGCCAGTGCGAACAGAGTTTTTGCATTGCTATTCATGACGAAACCTTTCCAGTGTGACGTCCCGACTGCAAGATGACCCCTGAAAAGTGATGAAAACGTGGCAAAACTCCCCTTAACATGGGCAGCAATGTCACAGGCAAAGCGGGGAAAAAATGGTGCGCCCTACGGGAGTCGAACCCGTCTTTACAACGTGAAAGGCTGTCGTCCTAACCGATAGACGAAGGGCGCACTCTTTGCATGCAGTTCAAATCAACTGTTGCGAGGCGGTCTATAGTTGGGAAAAACGGGAATGGCAAGCGCGTTATCCGACGCGTGCCACATCCTCTATTTGCACAGATGGAACACGCTTTGCGCCCCATTCATCGGCCACCAATCGGCCCGCGATATGGAGAGGGAATGAGCGTTCCGACAGCAGTAATTCTCCCATATCGGTGCCCATGGCGCGGAAGGCGATGGCTTTGATTCTTGTGCCGTCCGATGATGCCAAAGTGCATCGGATGTGGTCGGCACCTGCTGCATCGGCATACACCACACGGTGCGCGGGGAAGACGAACATGGGGCTGGGGTGGGCGGAGCCATAGGGGCCCGCTTGTTCTAGCAGTTCGATCAAGTCCAGTGTGGCTGCCGTTGCTGTCAACGCGCCATCAACCATCAAAGCATCGTTGCGGGACGCTTCGACACTTGCCGCCAATGCTGCATCGAAAAACTGACGTAATGCCGCTAACCCATCGGTTTTCAATGTTAATCCCGCAGCCATGGCATGGCCACCACCTTTGGTGATGAGGCCCTGCTCCAAGGCCAGTCGCACGGCTGAGCCCAAATCGACGCCTGATATTGAGCGCCCTGAACCAGTGGCGAGGCCTGTATGTTTATTCACAGCAAGGGCGAAGCTGGGAACGCGATAGGTCTCCTTCAACCGTGCTGCGGCAAGACCAACGACGCCGGGGTGCCAGCCTTCGGAAGCAGTGACGATGACGGAGGGTTTGCGCTCCTTGCCCATGGCGGCATCCGCCTGGGCTTTGGCATCTTCCACGACGCGCATTTCGATTGTCTGGCGCTGACGGTTCATGTCATCGAGCACGCGGGCTTGGTTGTGGGCTTCGCCTTTGTGCGGTTCCATCAGCAACGCGAGGGCTTCATCAGCATGGCCAATGCGGCCGGCTGCATTCAGGCGTGGCCCCAGCATAAAGCCCAATGCATACACATCGGGGCGGCGTTTGAGGCCTGCCACGTCAGCCAGGGCAGCCAGGCCGAGGTTATCACGACGCGCCATGATTTTAAGGCCTTGGGTGACGTAAGCGCGGTTGAGGCCCTTCAGCGGCACCACATCGCAAATCGTGGCCAGTGCCACAAGGTCGAGCCATTGCAGCATGTTGGGTTCGGGGCTTTGCTCGCTATAATGGCCGCGCGCGCGCAATACCTTGTTGGTGGCGGCGATCAACATCATGACCACGCCTGCGGCACACAGGTAACCCAGACCAGAAGTGTCGTCCTGCCGATTTGGATTGATGACGGCATGGGCCTGCGGCAGGTCAACGCCTGCCTGGTGGTGGTCGACGATGATGGCATCCAAACCAAGGTCCGCCGCATGGGCCAAGGGGTCATGAGAGAGGACACCACAATCCAGCGTCAGCAATAATTGCGTGCCCTGCTCTGCCAGTTTGCTCACAGCCATTTGGCTGGGGCCATACCCTTCGGAAATGCGGTCAGGGATATGCACTGCGGCTGTGCTGCCGACACTTTGTAGAAAGCGCAGCATGATCGCCGCGGATGAAACGCCATCGACGTCATAATCTGAAATGATACCGATGCGTTCATGCGTCATGATGGCAGATGCAAAACGCGCGGCTCCTTTTTCCAAATCTCTGACGACGGACGGTGGAGGCATAAGACCGCGTAGTGTAGGGTTCAGAAAGGCTTCGGCCTCATCCAATTGCACGCCGCGCGCCGCCATGACGCGGCCTAATATTTCCGGCAACTCGAGTCGCTGTGAAATCGCTTCGGCGGTGCGAGTCTCTTCAAGCCGCGCCTGCCAGCGCTGGCCCTTGGCGGATCGGGCGACATTGAGGAAGGGATCAGTCATGGCGTCCCCTCATCCGTCTCGCTGCGCTCGCCGCCTTCTCCCGCAAGCGGGAGAAGTGAAGACGCTTCACCTCTCCCGCTTGCGGGAGAGGAGGCATCGCACTTGCGATGACGGTGAGGGGCAGTGATCACAATCTCTCAATGCGAATAACGCGTGGCGCGCCTGCCACGTGGCCATCTTTTTCGATCCTCGCCATGGCTTTGCGGATCGAAGGTTCCAATGTGTCATGGGTGATCAATGTAAATTGGGCGGTTGAGCGGGTTTCTTCCTGGGCGGGTTTGCCGCGCTGCACGATGCTTTCGATTGAGATTTTTTCGTCAGCCAAAATCTTGGCGATGGAAGCAACAGCACCTGGCTTGTCCAACAATTGCAGCGCCACATAGAATCCGCCTTCGTGGGCCTTTTGCGGTGGAGCTTTGAAAGGTTTCAGCTTCGCTGCGGGTACACCGAAAGTTGGGCGTGAGTTGCCACGAGCGATGTCGATGATGTCGCTGAGAACGGCTGATGCTGTGGGGTGTGCGCCAGCACCACGTCCTTCGAGAAAAAGATCGCCGACAAAATCGCCCTTCACCGCGACAGCATTGAACACGCCATCCGTATCGGCCATGGGCGCACCTTTGCGCACCAACGTAGGGTGAACGCGTTGCTCAACGCCTTGCTCATGTTTCACGGCAACTCCCAGCAGTTTTATTTTGTAGCCAAGTTCGCCGGCGTTGCGAATGTCATCGAGTGTAATCGCTTCGATGCCCTCGATAGCAATGCCTTCGACATTGATTTGTGTGCCGAAAGCAAGCGACGTGAGAATGGCGAGTTTGTGCGCGGTGTCAAAACCACCAACGTCGAAAGTCGGGTCAGCCTCAGCATAGCCCAGAGCCTGCGCCTCTTTCAGCACATCCACAAAGCTGCGGCCTTCGTCGGCCATTTTGGTCAGAATGTAATTGCATGTGCCGTTCATGATGCCGAAGACTTTGCGGGGCGCGTTTCCCACCAAACCTTCGCGCAAGGTTTTGATAATGGGAATGCCACCTGCAACGGCGGCTTCATAGTTGAGGGACACGCCAACGCTTTCAGCAAGTTTCGCCAAGGCCACACCGTGGTGCGCCAGCAGGGCCTTGTTGGCGGTGATGACATGCTTGCCGGATTTGAGTGCGGCTTCCACCGCGTCTTTGGCGGGGCCTGAATCCCCTCCGATCAGTTCGATGAACACATCAATGCCGGAAGATTTTGCAAGTGCCACGGGGTCGTCCTGCCATTCCAGTTTTGACAGATCATGGCCGCGGTCTTTTGCTTTCGAACGCGCAGATACGCCCGTCACCGAAACGCCACGTCCGGCGCGCATGTCCACCAACTCGCCGTGCTTGTGCAGAATGTCGAGCACCCCGGTGCCCACAGTTCCCAATCCCGCAATGCCGAGCCGTAATGAGTTTGACATGTTTCAGTCCGCTTTGTTCGATATGGCGGCCCTTATGGCTGCATGCCTTCGATTTGGCAAGAAATGGCAGTTGCAGAGGATTGGGACTGCACTAAAGTGGTGAGCATGGCCGACGCGCAAAACATCATTGGCACCTCCCTCGCGGACCCAGCGAAACTGGCGCATAATCTCGCCCAGGTTTACGAACGTATGGCAAGACTGTCGCAGCAGATGGTCCAAAACCAGCAAGCGCAAACCGTCGACATGGAATCGCAAACTGTTCCGATGGAACAGATCAGCCGCACATTGGGTGAAATCTGGCAAGCGCATCTCGCCCAGCCTGACACGCTGGTGGAAATCCAAGGCAAGCTTTGGCAACAATATTCATCCATTTGGCAAAACGCCTGGGCGCAGGCGATGGGGCAAAAGGTGGAGCCGGTTGCGACTCCCGCCAAAAATGACCGCCGCTTCAAAGATAAAGACTGGGTTGAGAATTCAGTTTTCGACGCGCTGAAGCAGGCCTATCTGGTGACGACGAAAGCTGCCCACGACATGGTGGAAACGGCAAATGGCGTTGATCCGCATACGAAGCAAAAGGCAAAGTTTTACGTCGAGAATATTGCCAATGCCTTTTCACCGACGAATTCACCGCTGACCAACCCGGAAGTCATCCGCGCGACGCTCGCCACATCGGGTGAGAATTTGCTGAAAGGTTTGGAAAAGCTCGAAGGGGATTTGCAAAAAACCAAAGGCCGCTTGCGCATCACGCAGGTGGATGGTTCGCCGTTCAAGCTTGGCGAAAACATTGCGATGACGCCAGGCAAGGTGGTGTTCCGCAATGACGTGTTCGAGTTGATCCAGTACTCCCCACAAGTGGCGCGGACGCATGAAATCCCCCTGCTCATTGTGCCGCCGTGGATCAACAAATATTACATTCTCGATTTGAACGAGAAGAAGTCATTCGTGAAGCACGCCGTTGAAAGCGGCCTCACGGTGTTCATCATGTCGTGGGTGAATGCGAATGAAGCGCAGGGCCGCAAAAGCTTTGGCGATTATATGCGCGATGGTTTCCTGAAAGCGGTTGATGTTGTCACGGAAGCCACAGGTTCGGCCAAGGTCAACACCATTGGATTTTGCATTGGTGGGTCACTGGTGGCCACTGCACTTGGTTACATGGCTGGCAAGGGCGACCGCCGCGTCAACGCTGCAACCTTCTTCACCACACAGGTGGACTTCCGCGACGCGGGGGACTTGCTGGTTTATGTGGATGATGAACAAGTAAACTGGATTGAAGGCCGCATGAAGGACAAGGGCTACCTTCCCGGCAACCGCATGGCCGATGCGTTCAATCTCTTACGCTCAAACGATCTGATCTGGAATTACGTCGTCAACAATTA
>JANOPL010000146.1:0-32842 GCA_031421835.1 Hyphomicrobiales bacterium
GGTTTTTTGCGCCCTTGATCACGGCAACATTGTCCATGAAAATCGGAAAGCCTTCTTTTGGAAAGCCGAATTTAAAGTCGGCATTGATCAATCGTGCGCGTGACGCGTAACCATTCCAGTTGACGCCAGCTCCAACATCGCCTTTGGCATAAGCTTCCGGCGCGGCATAATCCATCGATACCCACTTGGGCTTGGCTTCAACCAGCTTGTCACGCACCTTTTTCAGAACCGTCTTGTCGTTCGTACAGGGCTCTCCGCCAAAATAGCGGGTCGTCATCATGATGATATCGTTCATTTCCGGAACGACGTTGATTTTTCCGACAAGTTCTGCCGGTGGATCGAGGAAGATGGCCGAGGTGTTGATATCGCCGCCGTAAAGCTTGCTGTTGACCTGAATGCCCGTGGTGCCCCATTGCCACGGCACAGTGTAGCTGCGGCCCTTGTCAAACTGCACGTCAACCCAACGCGGATCAATGTTCTTGAAATTCTCCATGCTGTTGGGCTTGGTCTCTTCGAGCAGGCCTTCACCCACATAGATCGGTACAAAATTGGCTGACGGCACCACGATGTCAAAGCCATGGCCACCTGCCCGTATCTTGGCAATCGCTGTATCATTGGAGTCATAATCGGTAATCGTGACTTTGACTTTGTAGGTGTCTTCAAATTTCTTGATCAATTCGGGGCTGGTGTAGTTCCCCCAGTTGTAAATGTTGAGCTCACCCTCGGCCTGTGCGGCGCCAACAGTTGCAAACAACGCCAAACCAGTGAGCGCAGCAGTCAGTTTCCAATTCATGTGTCTTTCCTCCAATTTTCAAGTTTTCTTGCGGTTGATTAAAAAGAATAGCGTGACCAGCAGAACTGACAAGGCCAGAAATACGGTCGCGATGGCATTGACTTCCGGCGTCACCTCGCGGCGCAACTGGCCGAGCATATAAGTAGGCAAGGTTTCCTGCCCCCCTGATTTCACGAACTCGGTGATCACAACATCATCCAATGAGATGACGAAAGCCAACATGAATCCAGCAATGATTCCGGGCACGAGCAGCGGAAGTGTGACATGTCGGAACGCGTTCCAAGGTGTGGCATAAAGATCGGCCGCTGCCCGTTCCAAAGTCAGGTCCATGTTCTCAAGCCTGGCGCGAATGGGGAGATACGCAAAGGGAATACAAAAAGCCGTGTGCGCCAACATCATATAGCCAATACCGGAATAACCCGTCCACACTTTGAGTTGCGAAAACACGATCAACAGCGAAATGGCAGTAACGATTTCCGGCACCATCAACGGCTGGTTGATCAAGGCATATTTGAAGGTGAGGCCCGGATAGGGTTCGGTGCGCGTGGTGGCAAGGGCTGCCATGGTGGAAACCGTGGTGGCAACGATTGCGGCCACCAGCGCCACATAAAGTGATCGCAGGGCCGCGTCTTGCACATTGTCGTTGGCCCATGCCGCCACAAACCAGCGCAATGAAAACCCTTCCCACACAGAGATGTTTTTGCCCGCGTTGAAGGCATAAACAAACAGCAGCACCATGGGCAAATACAGGAACGCAAAACAGAACAGGGCCATCAGGCCAAAACCTGGTTGAACCTTGATTGCGAATGAAGCTCTAGTGGCCATGGGCTGACCCCTTCGACGCATTATGCACATAGAACAGCAACGCCACCATGATGATCACCAACAGCGTGGTCGAAAGTGCCGCTCCCAACGGCCAGTTTTTCCCGGGCCCGAATTGCAGATCAATGAGATTGCCAATCATCAAGTTTTTGCCGCCACCCAGAATGCGCGGCGTGACGTATGCCCCAAGTGAGGGAATGAACACGAGAATAGAGCCCGCGATAATGCCGGGTTTGACCAGAGGAATAATCACCCGTCGCAACACCTGGAAACGCGTGGCGTAAAGATCATAGCCAGCTTCGACCAGTCGAAAATCGATCCGCTCCATCGACGCATAAAGCGGCAACACCATCAGCGGCAGATAAACATAAAGCATGCCGAAAAAAATGGCCCAGTCCGTGTACATGATTTGAATGGGGCTATCGATCAGCCCGGTCCAGATCAGTGTTGTATTCACCACACCTTCATTGCGGATGACCTGTTGCATGGCAAAGGTGCGGATCAGAATATTGGTCCAGAACGGAATGGTGATCATGAACACCAGCAGGTCACGTCGCTTGGGGTCTTGCGTTGAAATGTAATAGGCCGTGGGGAAACCGACGAGCAGTGTGAGCAATGTTGTGATCAATGACAACTTCACCGAACGCCAGACAATTGAAAAATGTGCATCGGCAAGCGTCACCGTGTCGTCAAATATGTCCTTCTCGAGGAACACATTGAACCAGGCGTCACCCGAAAACTCCCAAAGCTTCACACCACCATAGTCAGCTTTCGCCAGCACCGAGTACAACACAACAACCAGTAACGGCCCTGCGGCGGCAATGATCAGTATGAAAAGTGCTGGCGCTGAAAGCAGCCAGCGATTCACAATGTCTTTGCGGTGCAAGGTGTCTGACATGCTTTAGTCCTTGATCAGGCAGGCAGCGCCGGCGGCAAAGCTGATACCGATCTCTTGTCCCGTTTCGATGCCCAATTGCTGACCGCTTACATTTTGTTTGCGCAATGTAAACTTTGTGCCGTCTTTGAGCATCGCATGGACATGCGTGTCAGTGCCAAAATAAACAATGTGTTCAACCTGGCCCGTGATATCGGCGTTCTTGAGGGGTGCAAGGGCGGCATTTTCAGGTCGTACGACAACGGTCACGTCACCTTCTGACAACACCCCTTCAACCATGGGAAGCTCCAAGGTGCCACCCGCGGCTAGTTGCACCTTTGCCAATCCCGTCTTTGTGACGTGAGACACACCCTTCAGAAAATTCGTTTCACCGATGAAATTCGCGACAAATCGTTCAGCAGGCTTTTCGTAAATGTCGCGCGGATTGCCCACCTGCAGAATGTGACCCTTGTTCATGACGGCGATGCGGTCTGACATGGTCAAGGCTTCTTCCTGGTCATGCGTCACAAAAATGAAGGTGATGCCGGTCTCGCCTTGCAGCCGCTTTAACTCAATCTGCATATCCTTGCGGAGTTTATAATCCAGTGCCGACAGCGGTTCATCCAGCAGCAGGACCTTGGGTTTGGGTGCAAGCGCTCGGGCCAGGGCGACACGCTGCTGTTGACCGCCTGAGATTTGCGAGGTCTTACGATCCTTCAATTCAACCATTTGCACAAGTCGCAACATCTCATCAACGCGGGCAGAAATTTCTGCTGTTTTCCGTCCCAGCATTTCCAACCCGAAGCCGATATTCTCGCCAACTGTCATGTGTGGGAACAGTGCATAGCTTTGAAACACCGTATTCACCGGACGTTTGAACGGTGGCAACATGGCGATGTCGTCACCATGCAGGAGAATTTGTCCGTGCGTTGGAAAATCAAAACCCGCAATCAACCGGAGCAGCGTGGTTTTGCCACAACCCGAAGGCCCCAGCAGCGTGAAAAATTCGTTCTCGCGCACCTGAACTGAGACATGATCCAAGGCCTTGAAGTCGCCGCCTTGGGCGCCTTTGAAAACTTTGGAAACACCCTGCACATCAATTGCGATGTTTTGTGAATTCAATTGAAGTCGCTCCCGGCTTTGAGGTGATGCTAGACTGGAAACAACTGCCGAAACAATGGGGGTCGCGCTAAACCGACCACCCGCCGTCAATGTTAATTGCCTGCCCGGTGATAAAGCCGCTTTCATCGCTGGCCAGATAAACCACAAGGGCCGCAATTTCCTCAGGCACCCCAAGCCGCCCCATCGGCTGGCGCGCAATGAAGGCCTTATGCGCCCCTTCATAATCACCTGTAGCCCGCATGCGATCATGCAATGAAGGCGTATCCACAGTGCCCGGGCAAATCGCATTCACACGAATGCCCTTCGTCAAATAGTCAGCCGCCATGGCCTTGGTCATGCCGATCACTGCTGCTTTTGATGTGCCATAAAGAAAGCGATTGGGCACACCCTTCACCGATGACGCCAATGATGCCATGTTGATAACCGAAGCCTTGCCTTTGGAGAGCCAGCCGGGCGTGAAGGCCCGCATCATCCGGTAATGGGCCCGCACATTAAGCTCAAAGGCAAAGTCCCAATCCTTGTCAACAACGTCCATGATGGTGCCTGCATGCACATAACCTGAGCAGTTGAACAGAATATCGGGCGTTGCAATTTTGGCAGCCGCTGCATCCACATCGGCTTGTTTGGTCACATCCAGAATCATGGTGGTAACGGCTGAGCTTTCATTTGCCAAAGCATCAAGAGCGGCAGCATTGATGTCTGTGGCAATCACTGTCGCACCCTCCGCCACCATTGCCAGAACCGTCGCACGACCAATGCCCTGCGCCGCCGACGTGACAACTGCTGATTTTCCCGCCAAACGACCTGCCATCATAAGCTCCTCTGTTTTGAAGAGCTTTGGCCTCAAACTGTTATATCAGTCAAGATATCAATCATGGGCAGACTTAATAGCTAAATCGGCGCAGGCGAAGTTGTGACTTGATCCTGAGCGCGCGACTGTCAACTTTGATAATGTAGAGCCATGGACCCCGCACGGCCTCGTAACCGTAGTTGCTGCCTGCACAGTCCGTGGCGCGAATGCGGCGATAACCATAATTTGCGGCCAGCCACCGGGCCATGCCTTGGCAAGACCGGTCAATGCGTCGCGGGCGGCGTTCGACATAAACGTCTTCATCGTCTTCACCTTCATCGACAGCGTCATACTCGTCCTCGATGGCGGCGCAACGCGGATCGTCCGGGTAGCGATGACAAAAGTTGTGCCGTGCGTCTGCAGGCGTTGCAAAAGATGCAAAGGTCAAGGCGGCAATCGCCAGTGCGAAGTGAGATTTCAAGTCCATGTCCTCCTGTGATCGCCGTACAACGTCAGTTCAGCATAATCGTCTTCACGATTGCAACACCAGACTTTTATGGGAACTCAACCTGAATGACGCCCATCCTTGGTCATGAGCGTCCCGTAAAGCTCAGGCCTGCGGTCGCGGAAAATGCCCCAGCTGCGGCGCAACTCGCCGATGGCTTTGAGATCAAGATCGAAGGTTCTGAAACCTTCTTCGACACGGTCCATCTCCGCGACTTTCTCACCCTGATAGTCCGCAATGAACGAACGTCCATAAAATACATCACTGCGTCCATCAGGGGCCGTTTCGGTTCCGATTCGATTGGATGCCATGACCGGAACGATATTGGCGGCGGCGTGGCCCCGCATGGCATTTTGCCAGTGCGTGCTGGAATCATAGCCGGGGTTTGGTGGTTCAGAGCCTATGGCAGTTGGGTATAGCAGAATTTCAGCCCCCATCAGCGCCATGGCCCGCGCGCATTCGGGAAACCATTGATCCCAACATATCCCAAGGCCGATGCGCCCGATTTGGGTGTCCCAAACCTTGAAGCCGGTATCGCCGGGCGTGAAATAAAACTTTTCCTGATAGCCTCGCCCGTCGGGGATGTGGCTTTTGCGGTAAGCCCCAAGTTCAGTCCCATCGGCATCGACAATCACTGTGGTGTTGTAATGGGTTTGCCCCGCCCGCTCGAAGACGCTGACAGGCAAGACCACGCCCAACTCTCGGGCCAAGGCGGCAAAGCGTTTCACAGTGCGGTGTGTGGTCAGCTCCTCGGCTTGCGCAAAAAACCGGGTGTGTTGTTCGATACAGAAATAATCGCCGTCAAACAGCTCCTGGAGCAGAACAAGCTGGGCACCATCTGATGCTGCCTGCCTCACCAGCGTTTCAGCAGCGTCACAATTTTTGTCCCAGTCATCGTGGGATAGCATTTGCGTGATCGCCACGCGCGTCAGATTTTTAGTCATGCCGCAGTCTGACAAAATAACGACGACCGGACAAGTCCGGTCAACGCTCAGTTCAGGACGGTGAACGACACCTTGCCAACACCCGTTTTGGTCAGGCCGATGACCTTTGCAGCCCCCAGGCTCAAATCAATCACCCGCCCGCGAATGAAAGGACCACGGTCATTGATGCGCACCACAACAGATTTGCCATTGCGCAAATTTGTGATGCGCACTTTGGTGCCGAATTTCAATTTGCGATGGGCTGCTGTCAGGCCGTGCGGGTTATAGCGCTCGCCGTTGGCAGTCACCTTGCCGGACTTGTAGTAGGACGCAAGACCAACGACACCAGCCTGCGCCGACAACGATAGAATAAGTAATGCAGCCGATGCTGCAGCGATCAATGTTTTCATGAGAACCCCTTCGTGTTGCAGCGCAACATAGTTCCCACTGAGGCGATAATAAGGCAATATGCCGCCACAATGCCGCAGCTCCAACATCCCGATTCTCTTCATTTTGACCGCCCTGTTGATAGTTACTGGGAAGCATCAGCTGACCCGCTTGGCATTGAGCTTCAACCCTTGCGCAAAGCCATCAGCTGCGATGTTGCCATCATCGGCGGCGGCTTCACCGGCTTGAGTGCAGCAATTGAGTTGGCGCAACAGGGCGTGGAGGTGTGCCTGCTCGAAGCAGGCCCCATCGGCTGGGGGGCTTCGGGTCGCAATGGCGGCTTTGCCTGCATTGGCTCTCATAAACTGAGCTACGCCAAGATGATCAAACGCTACGGACTTGAAGCCACGCGTGCGTTTTACAAAAACATGCGCGACAGCGTTGACCTCGTTGCCGACAATGCCATGCGCCACCAAATCGACATCCATAAAACGGGTGCCGGCGAAGTGACACTGGCGCATAACCCACGTCGTTTTGAGAACCTGCGCCACGACGTTGATTTTTATCAGACAACATTCGGCGAAAAAAATGAGTTGCTGAGCGTTGAAGACTTGCAACACCAGGGGCTTCATGGCCCGCAGTTTTTCGGCGGGCTCAAAAGCGATATTGGTATTGGACTCCACCCCTTGAACTACGTGCGGGGGTTGGCCCGCGCGGCTGAAAAATGTGGAGTAAAACTTTACCCACGATCAAAAGTGGTGCGATGGCTGCAGCAAGACGGAAGACATCATCTGTATACTGATGAAAGCACGGTGATTGCTTCCCGCGTTCTGGTGGCCACCAACGGCTACACGCCTGAAACAGTGTCACCCTATCATTCAGGCCGCATCTTGCCGGCTCTTTCAAATATTCTGGTGACGCGGCCCCTCACACAGGACGAACTGTTGGCACAGGGTTGGACCAGCCACACCATGGCCTATGACAGCCGGAACTTGCTGCACTATTTCCGGCTGCTGCCGGACAAGCGCTTTCTGTTTGGTGGTCGTGGGGGCACTGACTCGTCCAATCAATCCGCAGCGGACTATCAACGACACCTCACAACAACCTTTCACAACCTTTTTCCGGCGTGGGCCCATGCGGAGATCGCGCATTTCTGGCGCGGGTTTGTTTGCTTGAGTTATAACCGCGTGCCTTATCTGGGGGCCCTTGATGAACAAAAGACCGTGTGGACCGCCTTGGCCTATCACGGCAATGGCGTGGCCATGGGCACGTGGAGCGGTCGAGCCGTGGCCCGCATGATGCAAAACAAGGCGGAGCATGATGAGGTCTCCCCCGTTATCACGCGACGTCTGGCAAAATTTCCGCTCGTCAGCTTCCGCCCGCTCTATCTCAAGGGCGCTTACATTTGGTACGGCTGGAAAGACGGGCGCTGATTATTTCTTTTTTGCTTTTTTCTTTGCTGCTTTTTTGGCAGGACGTGCAGCTGCTGTCTTGGCCTTCGCAGCTTTCTTCAGCACAGCTGCCTCAACCATAATCTCGACATCGTAGCCGGGTGCAGCAAGGCGGGGGCTTTCGACGGTGGCACGTGCTGGTGTGGCACCTGCGGGCACCCAGGCATCCCAAGCCTCATTCATCTGTGCGAACGTACCCATATCCGTGAGCCAGATGTTGCACTTCACGATATTACTTTTTGATGTGCCAGCTTTTTTCAGCGTTGCATCAATCTGTGCGAGAATATCGGCGGTTTGTTCTTTCACAGATTTGCCGCGTGTTTCTTCAGCGACGAACCCCGCAAGATAGGCCATGCCGTTGTGAATGACGGCTTCACTCATGCGTTTGCCGGGGTTGATGCGTTTAAGTGCCATGGGTGTCTCCTCGATATTGGTGAAGTGGGGTCTAACTTTTTTTCGCAACCGCTTCAATCACGGAAAGCAAAACGCGAGGCAAGACTTCAAACGCATAAGGCGTATGCACCCGTTCCAGCCAGGTGTGATAATCCCGCCCCCAAAGGCCGATGTTGATGGCGGGAAAACCTCCGGGTTCTGGCATTACACTGCCCGTCCCCCAGATCGGCGTATTGGCAGCCACCACCGAAAGATCGCCAGTCGCTTCACCAAAAAAGCTCACGTCCGAAATACCCGCAAAATAATTGACCTCACCCAAGCCGTGAGCCCGCACCGCTTTGGAGATTGTGTCTCTCAATTGCAAATCCCGGAGCAACACGGCCGGATAGGGAATGGAGCCGAACCCCATGATCACGGTTGGGCCATCAACGTGTTTTGAAAGCTCCAGCATGGCTTGAAGGGTTTGATCCGGCAGACTGATAGAGGTATCCAGTGTCAGATTGCGAACAGGTTGAAACTCCGAGACACGTTTGAGAGCAATCTGTCGTCCGGTTTTTTCTTCTGCCCGCGCAACCGCACGCGCCGCAAGCATCATCGCAACATCAAGAACCTCAGCACCTGAACGCCGGTGCTGCATGGTGTTCCAATAGCCATAAGCCATGTGCGGCGTGGTGACATTGTAACCTTGTTTCAGGTCTTTGGCGTAAAGCGTTGCAGGTGGTGCAGCCACTTCGTTGCCAGTGCGTTCGGAAAGCTCCGGGGCAAGTTCAATCTCGCGCACCAGCTCCGACAAAACATAGGCTGCATTTACGCCATTTTCGGGGTATCCCGCATGGGCTTGCTGACCCACCACAAATGCAGTGAGTAACTGTTTACCAATAGAACCATAGGTCACAACCCGCCCCGTTGCACCGTCACCATTGTCTGCAATCGCATCGAGATTGATCACCAGTTCAATATTCAAGGCATGAACTTGTGCAAGGTGTTTGAGGGTCGGAATGGCAGCGCGAGCACCCGCTGATTTTTCCTCTTCATCTGACACGGCAATAAAAACGAGTGTCATCTCGCCATCATGATGTTCCATCGCGGCAAGACCGGCCGCAAGACCCGCCTTCATGTCCAACAATCCCCGTCCCGGTAAAAAATCGCCACTTTCAAAGTCAGCAAGGGCCGACGGATTCTCGCCAGTTAGTTTGAGACGCACTATCGATGCGGCCAACAGTGCTTCAGGTTCAAAGGCAAGTGTTTGCAAAGCGCCGTAGTCTTCAACGGAGACAACATCAAAATGTCCTGTGAGCACAATGGTGTTGTTGGAGCGTCCGCGTTTGATGGCAAACAGATTGCTGCGACCCGCAGTATCGTGCGGAATTGGCTGTGCCCATATTTCGTCAAACCGCAAGTGCTCTGCGAGGAGCCTTGGGAAGCCGGCTTCCGCTTCAGTCCGCGTCACTGATGGCCAGCGGGTCATCATCAGCGCGAGTTCGCGTGCACGTCTGGCAAGTGGACTGGTCAAGCTTCAGGCCAGTTCGATGTCGGTGTGAATGAAGTCATTTCCCTTGCACAGTATTTTGACGCGGTGCACCTTTGCGCAGGCATAGGCAAAACAATCTCCCATATTGAGGCTCGCTTTGTGCCTGCCTTTGCCAAAACGGGCATGCGCTTTCATTGCTTCGAATCCAATCTCCGGAGTCATTGGAATGATATGAGCGCTGGTTGTTTGAAGCAGCTTTAAAACTGTTGTCTCTGCGTCTTCCAGATTGCCGCGCTTGGCCCTCGTCAATCCCACACAAGCTTCATAATGGGCAAGAGGTGAAAATAAGACTTGATCCGCAGAGGCAAGTTTTTTGGCAATGGTAAGGTAGTCTTCTTCTTCAGCCAAATACCCAATTACCGCGGAAGCGTCGAGAAACACTAAATGTCGCCCGATAATTCATCAAAAAAAGCTTTGTCTGCCTTAAGACCCGTATTCGGTCGTTTAGCAAACTCAGCTCTCAATTCTGCAAGTTCATCAAGCACCTTTTTGCTGCGACTGGACTTAGCCTCCGCCGCCAGCGCCGCGGCTACTGCAGTTCGCACCGCCTCGGTCAGCGTGGTGCCGCGCAGTTTCGCCAATTTGCGAACGGCTTTGCTTGTGGCTTCATCTTTCAGATAGATCGTCATGTATATACTATGGCACAAAGAGTATATATCGTCAAATCAGGCAAAGCGTTTGTC
Organism: Hyphomicrobiales bacterium; assembly: GCA_031421835.1. Taxonomy (GTDB): domain Bacteria; phylum Pseudomonadota; class Alphaproteobacteria; order Rhizobiales; family Aestuariivirgaceae; genus Aestuariivirga. The sequence goes on from JANOPL010000146.1 coordinate 10,275, forward strand.
GTGGGCCAGAACGGCGTTCAGCAGCACCTGGGTTCCGGCACCACATTCATCAAGCGTGGTCGACTCAGCTTCGTTGTGCGAAATGCCACCAAGGCAAGGCACGAAAATCATTGTCGTCGGCGCAACACGGTTGATGTAGGCCGCATCATGACCAGCCCCTGAAGCCATGTCGCGGGAAGCATAGCGCGCTTGCGCAGTACCGTCTCTGACACATTGAATAAGCTCCGGCGCAAATTTGACCGCCGGCGAATTCCAGATGCGCTTTTCGTCCAACTCCAAATTCAGGTCAGCAGCAATGCGAGGAAGGGAAGCTTGATACGCTGCTTCCATGTTGTCGAGCACGCTTTCGTCGGGGTGACGAAGATCAACGGTGAAGAACACTTCCCCCGGCACCACATTGCGGGAATTGGGGCGATTCTCAATCAGCCCCACGGATGCGACCCCCGGCAAATGCGCCATGCCAACCTGATGTATCGCTTCGATCATTCGTGATGCGCCCAGCAAGGCATTCTTGCGCAAGCCCATGGGTGTCGCCCCCGTATGGGATTCCTGGCCGCTCACCGTCACCTCATACCAGCGCATGCCTTGCACACCAGTTACCACACCGATGATTTTTTCTTCGGCCTCAAGAATAGGGCCCTGTTCGATGTGAAGTTCAAACATCGACGAGAACTTGATCGCCCCAGCCTTGTGCGTGCCCCTGTAACCGATGCGCTCCAGCTCATCGCCGAGCTTGATGCCCTGTCGATCTTCGCGCGCATATGCAAACTCGGGCGTAAACACGCCAGCATAAACTCCGGAGCACAACATGGCAGGTGCAAAACGTGACCCCTCTTCATTGGTCCAGTTCACAATCATCAGCGGCGCGTTCGATTCGTAGCCCATATCAACAAGTGTGCGCAAAACTTCGAGCGGCCCCAACACACCCAATACCCCGTCAAACTTCCCGCCGGTGGGCTGCGTGTCCAAATGCGAGCCCATGGCGATGGGCAGGATATCGTTGCGTTTGCCGGCACGGGTCGCGAACATGTTGCCGACCTCATCAACCTCAACCGTGCAGCCCAGTTCTTCGCACTCAGCCTTGAACCAATCCCGAACTTTCTTGTCCTCATCAGAAACAGTCAGGCGCTTGATACCACCTTTGGGCGTTCCGCCGAATTGCGCGGTGTGCATGAGTGAGTCCCACAGGCGCTGTGGGTTGATTTTAAGATTGCTGCTGGCTGTCATAATCGTCCATTATCAGTGTGTGTGATAAATGTCTGCCGTCAAAAGCGCCGAGTCAAGCACGTCGTGAAGCCAGTGTTGCGGAGTAAAGCCGATGAAAATCTTGAGTGCCATCTGGTGCCTGCTGTTTTTTGCATCAGGCGCTGCCGCCCAACAGGTTCCGGGTGCCGACTATGTGCTGTCGATTGACGGCGTCGAACATGAGCTGGCGCTGGGGCAAAGCGTTAAGATCAAGCTGAAGACAGGACAGGACGTTCCTGTTGTTTTGAAGAAGCGGGAATTCGGAAGCTTCAGGGCCGGAAATCTCGCATTTGAATATCCCGGTGCTTACACTGTCGCATCCACACCGGTTGATGTCGGGATTACCCAACACATTGTTGTCACCGGTTTGGGCACGATGATGATGGTGCAGCACTATGAGTCTGATATTCCTTCTACGCTTTTGGACCTGTTGTTCGACAAAATGGTCGAAGAGCCCAAGGCCCTGGGTTTGAAAATCGAACGTACAAATTTGAGCCGCAGCATTTCCAACAATCAGGTGCTTGAAGGCGTGCGGGCCACGTACAAGGGCGGTGACGATGATGTAACGGTCGACATCACAACAACCCAAACCGATCAGGGTGGCTACATGGTCATGACCATGCATGACGCATACACTTCGCCGGAGGAAAAACAGATCATCGAACGCTTTTGGCAAAGCCTGTCCCTCAAGAAGCCGACTACACCTTGACGTTGTCCACGTGGCGGGCAAGAGTGACTCTACTGGGTGAGGATTGAGCGGGGGCTCCAACCAAGTCGGTTCAGATCAGGTGGAGCTCACGATGTCGCTTTTTCAATCTCAGGCTTATGAATGGCTGGTCCCCCTGCTCATTCACATCGGAGCAGTTTGCTATCTCGTCTGCTTTTTGTTTCGCGATCAATTATGGCTGCGGATTTTTGCCGTGCTCGGCGATATCGTCTACACCGCGTTTTACTTCACGGCAGCAGACGTTCCATTGTGGAGTGCGATTGTTTATTCGTCATTGAACGTCCTCATCAACCTTGTGATGATTGGCTATATCCTGAATGATCGGCGCATGACGACGCTGGCCGACAATGATTTGCGGCTCTATCAAAAATTTCAAGGCATGGCCCCCGGGGATTTCCGCCGTCTTTGCAAAATCGGCACTTGGCAAAAAGCTGAAAGTGATCACATCCTGACCACAGAAGGTTCAAAGCTGCAGCAGCTCTATTATGTTGTCGAGGGTGAGGTTGAGGTAAAAAAGGTGAGCGCACAATTCCTGTGAAGTCCGGAATATTCATCGGCGAAGTGGCTTATCTCAAAAAAACGCCTGCCTCGGCAACTGTCGTTGCAAAGGCAGGATCACATTACATTTCGTGGAGTCACGATGAGCTACGAAAAATCGTGACCCGCCATGACACCTTGCGGCAAAGCCTGGGTAATCTGCTGAGTGCAGACCTCGCATTGAAGGTGGCAAACTCCTGATTACATCCGCGGCTTCATCTGCGCCACGTGGGGCGCCAGCAGAGACAGATCAGCCGCACCTAGACGCGACGCAGCGTTCAGTTGGTGCCAATAAGGGTAGATCAACGGCAGTTGGCTGACATCATCCAGCAGTTTGCGCTCATCGGCAGTCAACACGAGTGAGGCGGCAGCCAGATTGTCTGTCAACTGCGCTTCGGTGCGCGCACCCACAATGATTGAGGCCACGGCGGGCCTGCCCGCCAACCACGACAGCGCCACTTGGGCTGCTGATACGCCACGCCCCTCGCCCACTTTCACCAGAGCGTCGATGATGTTGTAAAGCCGGTTTTCGTCGCGGATCGGCGGCTCACCCCAACCTGCCACATGACGTGACAACTGCGGTGGCGGCGCATTGCGGCGGAACTTGCCCGACAACAACCCGCCCGCAATCGGGCTCCACACCTGAATGCCAACGCCTTGGTCAACCGCGATGGGCATCAACTCATATTCCGCTTCGCGGGCTTCAATCGTGTAGTGGATTTGCTGCACCACAAATTTTGAGAAGTTGTGGCGATCGGCAGCCATCATGCATTTCATGATGTGCCAGCCGGAAAAATTCGAGCAGCCGATGTAGCGGACCTTGCCTTGGCTTACCAACGTGTCGAGGGCGGCCATGGTTTCTTCAACGGGAGTTTGCCCGTCCCATTCATGCAGGTAATAAATGTCGATGTGATCACGCCCGAGACGTTTCAGACTGGCTTCACATTCGTGGATAATGTGCCAGCGGGAATTGCCCTGTTCATTGGGGCCCTTGCCCATGGGGAACCGCACTTTGGTGCCAATCATCATCTGATTGGAGCACCCCTTCATGGCCACACCCAATGCTTCTTCGGATTTGCCCGTGGTATAGACATTGGCCGTATCAAACAAATTGACGCCGTGGTCCACCGCAATGTCGACCAAGCGCTTTGCTTCTTTCGGTCCCAAACTTCCCGCCATGCCAAAAAAGCCCTCACCGGCAAAATTCATGGTGCCCAATGTGTGCAGTGAAACTTTCAAGCCGGAATTGCCGAGCAAACGGTAGTCCATGTTTTTTCTCTCCCTGGGTTTGATCCATTCTGGGCATGGAAAATGCCGATGGTCAACTGTCAAGACTTGCAATGCTGCCCATCCTCCGCCAACACTTGCGGATATGAACATCGGCGAATTTGTGTCTCAGAATCTGGTTCACGTGGCAGCGGTTTTTACGTTGCTGTGTTTCTTGTTCCGCGATCAGATCAAGCTCCGTGTGTTCGCGGCCATCGGTGATTTTCTGCTGTCGATCTACTATTTCGTCGCCTTTCCCGAGCCCCTGTGGAACCCCATGGCCTGGAGCCTGATGAATGTTGTGATCAACACCGTCATGATCCTGCTGATTTTGCGCGATGGCCGTGAAGGCGTGATGTCAGATGATGAGCTGTCGCTGTTCCGCAGTCTCGATGCGTTGACGCCGGGGCAATTCCGCAAACTGGTGAAACTGGGCCATTGGCATCGGGCCGAGGCTGATGCGGTGCTGACCAAAGACGGCGAAATGCTGGATAAACTTTATTATGTGCTCGACAGTCAGGTGAGTGTTGTGAAGCTCAGAAAAAAGCCACTCAGTGTGGGTCCGAAGCTGTTTATCGGCGAATTGGCTTTTCTGCGAAAACGCCCGGCCACGGCAACCACGTCCATTCCGGCAGGTGCCCTTTACATGAGTTGGCCCCATGCGGATTTGGAAACGCTGTTCCAGAAAGATGAGGACCTGAAAACCGCCATGCACCTGTTGATGGGCCGCGATGTGGCGGAGAAAATGGCGAAAAGTTAATCAAGCCTCCGGAGGTGCGTCTTTCCACGTCCAGATGAAGGTCCAAAAGCTATAACCCCACACGGCAATAGCAATCACACTCCAGAAACCATCCTTGGCGATGAGCAATTCAAAGATGGCCCACATGGCCGTGGTCGCGACAATGGCCTGCCTGCGCCACTTCGGTTTGTAAAAGGGATGATCGTGAACACCTAAGGGCATGATAAAACTCCGTTGCGTGTTTGATAAAGCAATCAGCTTCGACTTGCAAAGTTTTGATTCTATTGTAGGAATATTTTGCTTGACAGCGCACGGTTGTTTTGCTAATTTCTGTAACTTGGCAGAGCTGGGCACAGGGTCCACTCGCGCTGTGGCTGGAGTGGAGTGATGCGAGTCATTTTTGTTTTTCTACTTGGTATTTTGGTTTTTCTATCGCCAGCAAAGGCAAGTGAATGCCTGGCCTTGGCGCAAGGCTTAGGCTCCGTGCAACAGGCTTCGATTGGTGTGGCGAATTTGGTGGAAGGCGAGACAAGTGTCACCTTTGTCGGCCACTCAACCTTTCGCATTGAAACCGCACAAGGTATTGTTGCGGCAACGGACTATAACGGCAATGCGGGCGGTGCCACCCCTGATGTGGTCACGATGAACCGCGCGCATTCCACCCATTACACCAACACTCCTGATCCCGCGATCAAGCATATTCTGCGGGGCTGGGGCGAAGATGGCGCAGCCGCCAAGCACGACCTTGAGGTGGGTGATCTCCGCATCCGCAATGTGACGACTGACATACGCTTTGGCGCATCAAACCGCGTGACCGACGGCAATTCGATTTTCATATTTGAGAGCGGTGGTTTGTGCATCGGGCATTTGGGCCACTTGCATCATGAGTTGACGCCGGGGCACATTGGCTGGATTGGGCGTCTCGATGTTGTGATGGTGCCGGTGGATGGCCGCATGACCATGCCACATCAAAACATGATGGGCGTGCTCAAAGAAATCAAAGCCGCTGTCATCATTCCCATGCATATCTTCGGACCCGATACTTTGGCAGCGTTTTTGGCGGAAGCCAGAAAGTCGTTCAAGGTGACCTATCTCGAAAGCCGGAGTTTGACATTGTCACAAAAGTCACTTCCGACGGAGGCAACGGTGATGGTGATGCCGGGGTATTGAAGGGGGATGGGGCCTTTGTCACTTCTTCAACAACCACGCATGCTCTTTTTGATTGTTGAACTTCCATATCCGAACCGGTCCTGCCATCACATTCAAATAATAGAGGTCATAGCCGTGAATGGTGGCACAGGGGTGATAGCCTTTTGGCACCATGACAATGTCACCATCTTCAACCGCCATCGCTTCATCGAGTTTGCGGTCGTCGGTGTAGACACGCTGAAACGCAAACCCCTGCGGCGGGTTGAGGCGGTGGTAATAGGTTTCTTCCAGCAGCGATTCATGCGGCAGATTGTTTTTATCGTGCTTGTGGCTGGGATAAGACGAGGTGCAGCCGTTAGGCGTGATCACTTCGACAACCAACAGGCTCTCGGCGCGCTTGTCCTGCTCTGGCAGAATGTTGCAGACATAGCGCGTGTTGGACCCGGAGCCCCGGGTTTCAATCGACAATTCATCGGGCGCAATCACAAAGGCCTCGGTAGCTTTTTTGACAGGTGCGGTGCAGATGTTGAGGATGCAATCGGTTGTGGCTGTTACTGACCATTTGGCCCCCTTCGGCACATAAACACTCCACGGTTTGCCCTCGAACACCGATGAGCGTTCGCCCAAAATACCAAGGCTTTTGCCGTTGACCTTCACCTCGCCCTTGCCTGTCATGAACACGATGCAGGTCTCGCGTTTGGCTTCCAGACCCTTGGCCGTTTTACCAAGTGCGAGGTTCCAAACGTCATGCCCTACGTACTTCCACTTGGCCGTTGTAGGCGAGACGGAAATGATTTTGCCGGATTTCTTTTTGGCCTTGATCAGCAGTTTGGGCATGACACTCTAGCTTCCGATACGTTGCAGTTTGCCGCCTTTGCGCCATTTGGCGTTTGCTGCGACGACCTGTTTGCGTGTCGACACTTCCGGCACGCCAACTTGCCACCAGGTGCCGCCAGCGTCTGTGGTGTGCATAGGGTCCGTGTCGATGATGACGGCGTGGGTTTTCGTGCTCGCCTTGGCTGTCTTCAGTGCCGCTTCGAGATCAGCAAGCGACTTTACCTTGATGGCGACAGCGCCCATGCTTTCCGTGTGCTTCACAAAATCAATGCCGTGATTGGCACCCTCATGGGTGTTGTAGTCGAACAGGTTGTTGAAGCGTTCGCCACCTGCTGCAACCTGCAAACGGCCGATGCAGCCGAAGCCGCGATTGTCCGTGATAATCAGCGTGAGCTTGGTGCCCATCATGACGGCGGTGGCCAGTTCAGAGTTCGCCATCATGTAAGTGCCGTCGCCGGTCCACACCACAACCTCGCGCTCGGGGTTGGCAAGCTTGGTGCCAATGCCTGCCGCGATTTCATAGCCCATGCACGAGAAGCCATATTCCATATGGTAGGAGCCAGGGTAACTTGCCTCCCACAATTTATGAAGTTCGCCGGGCATGGAGCCTGCCGCACTGAGCACGGTGATCTCCCGGCCCAGGGCGCGTTGCACCGCTCCCACCACTTGCGAGTCCGTGGGCAATTCAGCGTTGGACGACTTGGTGTATTTCGCTGCCACGTTGATCCACTTCGTACGCTCAGCTTTGGCCTTCGATGTCCATGCAGCAGGTGCCTGCCACTTTCCAAGATTGACCGTGAGTTCTTCCAATCCCACGCGAGCGTCGGCGATCAAAGGCAGGGAACGATGTTTGGTGGCATCAAAACTTTGCGTATTGAGGCCGATGATCTTGCGACCCTTTTCCTTGAACAGGGACCAAGACCCCGTGGTGAAATCTTGCAGGCGCGTGCCTACGGCCAAGATGACGTCGGCCTGTTCACAAATGTTGTTGGAGGCTCCTGTGCCTGTGACGCCAACGGCCCCCATGTTGAGGTCGTTGGCAAAGGGCATTGACGATTTACCGGCTTGTGTTTCCACAACCGGAATGCCGTGCGCTTCTGCAAAGTTCTGAAGTGTTTCCGTGGCCTCAGAATAAAGCGTGCCGCCGCCCGTAATGATCACGGGCTTCTTGGCGGCTTTCAAAGTTTTGACAGCTAACGACAATTCATCCTCATCCGGACGCGGGCGGCGGGTGGACCAGATGCGCTCATCGAAAAAATCTTCCGGATAGTCGAAGGCTTCGGCTTGTGTGTCCTGACACATCGACAGGGTCACGGGGCCACAATCGGCAGGATCCGTCAACACCACCATGGCGCGATTCAGGGCGGGGATCAGTTGTTCTGGCCGAGTGATGCGGTCGAAGTAACGCGACACCGGCTTGAAGCAATCATTGGCGGTCGTGGTGCCGTCGCCAAAGTCTTCGATCTGTTGCAGGACGGGATCAGGAAAGCGCGTTGAAAACACATCGCCCGGCAGCAGCAAAATCGGGATGCGATTGACGTGCGCCACGGCGGCGGCAGTGACCATGTTCAATGCACCGGGGCCGATGGATGATGTGGCGGCCATCATGCGTTTCCGATTGCTTGCCTTGGCAAAGGCGGTTGCGGCATGGGCCATGGATTGTTCGTTGTGGGCGCGATAGGTGGGAAGTTCCTTCCGATGGGCAAACAGCGCCTCACCGATGCCTGCCACGTTGCCATGTCCGAAGATGGCCCAAACACCTGCGAAGATCGGCGACTTCTTGCCTTTGACCATGACCATCTGCCGGGTCATGAATTTGATCAAAGCCTGTGCCGCCGTGAGGCGAAGTGTTTTTGCCATTGAGAAATCTCCTCAGGCGCCTTGCGCCGCATTCCAGATTTTAACCAAACGGCCGAACTTGTCAGCCATCATCGCAACCGCCGTATCATCGCTGATTTTGCCAGGCAACCATTCTTCTGCTGCCTGATTGAAAATGGTGCGACCTATAGCAAAACCTATCAGATGCTTCTTACCCGCCACAGCGCGAAAGCCCTTGGCCAGTTCCTCTTCCGGTGCTTCCAGCCCCAGCAGCACGATGCCGCGGCAATAGGGATCGTTGGCATCGATGACCTTGCCGATCTCGTCCCATGCGGCGGGGTCGGCTTGCGGCTCAAGCTTCCACCAGTCAGGCTTGATGCCGAGGTCGTAAATCTCAGTCATGGCCCGCGCAATGGTGAAGCGATCAAGCGGGCCGTTTTTGCCCGCGATGATTTCGATCAACAGTTCACGCCCCACCTTGCGGGCCGCTTCATAGAGCTGGCGATATTTGGCAAGCTGTTGTGCTTTCAGTTCTGCTGGATCATCGGGATGATAAAACGCCAAGCACTTGATACAATGATCAACAGGCCAATCCACCAGTCGCGAACCCACATCCTGTGTATGTTCAAATTCAAGCGGGCGGGAACCCGGCTTTTCCAGCGGACGCCCCACCCACAAGCCGAGTTTTGCCGCATCAAATATGGCTTCGCGGCCATAGGTGTCGTCGAGCAAGGTGCCAAAGCCCGGTTTACCGCCCGAGACTTTTCCGATGGCCTGCATGGCCAAGCGTTTGAAGGGTGCGATACGGTCACGTGATGCGCCAACCTTGTCGGCCATATCTTCCAATTGTTTGCGGTGGTCGATGGCGAAGGCGAGAAGGCTTGGGTAGGAGCCGCGCCGCGTGGTGGCCCAATGGATATGGTTCAAATCCTCGTCTTTGCGAAGCGCCCGGTGCGGGCTGCCGTGGGTGAGGAAGTGTTGCAACTCCTCCCACGTCAGATATTCCGGTGAACACAACAGGCGCGACACCGCAAAAGCCCCGCAGGCATTGGCCCAGGTGGCGCAAGTTTCGAAATCTTCGCCTTTGAGCCAGCCCCGCAGAAAGCCGGACATAAACGCATCACCAGCGCCCAACACGTTATAGACTTCGATGGGAAAACCTTTACCGACAATTCCATCGTCAAGCGACGCAGGGATTGCGGAGGGGTAAACCACGCAGCCCATGGGGCCACGCTTCAATACAATCACACCCTTCGACAGCGAACGGATTTTACGAAGCGCTTCCAGCGTGTCTTCAGTTCCGCCCGCGATGTGCACTTCTTCTTCCGTGCCGATGATCAAGTCACAATCAGCGAGAATGCTTTGAATGTGTGAAGAGACCTTGTCTGATTTGATATAGCGCTCTTCACCGGCGGCGTGGCCCGCAAGGCCCCAGAGATTGGGGCGATAATCAATATCGATGATGATGGGGCGCCCCAGCTTTTTGGCAATCGCCATGGCTTTTCGTTGGGCCGCGTCGGTATTCGCTTTGGCAAAATGTGTGCCTGTCACCAACAGGCTTTTGGAGCTTGCAACGAAGGCCTCATCCACATCGTCTTTGGACAGTGCGGAGTCGGCACAGTTGTCGCGATAGAATATCAACGGGAAGGCCTTGTCGCTTTCAACAGACAACAACACCAGAGCCGTGAGGCGCTGTGGGTCGGTGGTGATGCCGGTGGTTGATACGCCCTCGCGCGTCATTTGCTCGCGCACGAAGCGACCCATCTGCTCATCGCCAACCCGGGTGATCAGGCCGGACTTCAGCCCAAGACGTGCCGTACCGATGGCGATGTTGGAAGGAGAACCGCCAACCGATTTGGCGAATGATGTGATATCTTCGAGGCGCGAACCGATTTGCTGGCCATAAAGGTCCACCGAGCAGCGGCCCATGGTAATAACGTCGAGGGATAGCGCAGCGCCCATGAAAAAATCCTGTGATCTAAAAGTTGATGAACCTACGAAACAATAATTCTAAACAACAGTCAATATGGAATTTTTGTTCCAATAGGGTTTCAGCGGGATTTTTGCCGCTCGGCCACGGCCACGGTCAACGTCATCGCCAATGACAAGGTGGCGGCCATTGAGCGGAAGCCCTCAAAATTGGCCTCCTGCACCTCAAACCACAGCTGGGAAATTGGGGCCAAAGGCGAAAATGGCGAATCGGTCATGGCGATGATCGGAATGTGCCGCGCCGCCGCCGCCTGTGCCAAGGCAACGGTTTCAGAGGCATAAGGGTTAAAGCTGATGGCGAGAATGCGGTCTTGAGGGGTTGCAAAGCTCAAATCCTCCGCCGCCAAACCGCCCACCGCATCGATCAACATATTGCGCACGCCCAATTTGCCAAATGCGTAGGACATATAGGAGGTGATGGGGAAGGAACGGCGCAAGCCCAATAGATAAATCGTTTGCGCTTCCGCCAACATGTGAACTGCTTGCTCCAGTTGCTGAGGATCAAGTTTGGCGCGCAAGTCTTTGATGGACCGTTCGGACGCCTCGCTGAAGCCATCAAAGATCACGCTGGCTTGGCTATCGCCCCGTGCGTGCCCGCGCAACTGTTCCAGCCGTTCATCGTAGTTCAAGACCCGGTCGCGCAGGCGGGAACGGAACACTTCCTGCAAGTCCGAAAACCCCTGATAGCCCAAGGCTTGCGAAAACCGCACGAGGGTTGAGGGTTGCACATTCGCAGTTTGGGCGATGGAAGCCACCGTGCCAAAGGCAATGTCATCAGGGTTTTCGACAGCATAGGTCGCAACCTGAATGAGGCGCTTGGGCATGTCTGCGGCGCGCTCCACAATCAGGGCTTTCAGAGTGGCAAAATCACGGGGCGCTTGGGGTTCGGTCATGAGGCGCAATCAACCACAAGCTGTTTCACGCGACAAGGGAAATGGAATGGATGTTCTATTGCTTCAGCGCATTCCGCATTTTACGCACCAGCGCCGCCCTGCCCTTCGCATCCGCAACCTGTTTCAATTGCCCCTCTATGTCGAGGATCAGGTTTTGCAAATCGTTGTTCCAATCGGTGTGGGCCACCAACTCAGGGTCTATGCGGGGTTTGGTGTCGAGCTCGACGACGGCGCATTTGTCTGCGGTCAAATCGAACACATCATCAAGGCGCGGACGCAATATGCAATCATCGGGCACCAGGCCTTTGAGGTTGGCGGCCAGCGCCTGTTGCGGTTCGTCTTCGCCATGGGTGAGGAACAGCGACTTGGCGATGGGCAAACGCTCCTTTACCCACTGCACCAATTCGGGCCCGTCAGCGGCATCAGAGGTCGATTAAGCCGAGGTGCACGGCTTTCGCGACGGCATGTGTCTTGTTCAGTGCCTCAAGTTTTTCCGTCGCATGAATGAGATGTGTCTTCGCCGTCAGCTCACCGATACCCAACACCTCGGCCGTAGCAACAACACTCAAGCCCCGCCCAGCCCAGGTCAGGCACTCTCGTTCTCGATCTGTCAAATACTTGAAGTTGTCTGGCTTGGATGCGAACGAGTTTCGGGAGCTGATTTCAGTCCCCGTCAGCTGAACCACCCTCTGCACCCAATACATTAAAATTAAATGGAGTTTGTGCCGGTTGTCGGACTCAAGCGCAAAGTTAAGTTTTGCGACTTTATCTTTCCAAAACAAGGCAACCAGAGCCGTGTGGCTCCTTGATTGCTCATCAACGAAATGAAGCGGCATTAGGTAGCCGTCTTCGAAACCGTGATCTCTTGCCGCCTCCATTAACTTTAAGTGACTTGGCTTTTTTTTACCCAGCGAAATTGGAACTGGCACGTCAGTCCAACGAAACGGCACATTTGTTCGGCGTGCGTGAGAAAGCACGTGATCATGCACGACAAAGTTATTCGATTTATACTCGTTTTCCCAGGCGTCACCTGTGGTGCCGAAGTATAGCGGGTTTTCTAGGTGTGCTTTACCTGCATCAAAAAAGTTGTACGCGCAAAATCCAAAGGATTGGATTGCAAACTGTAAGAGAGTTCGCAATTCCTCCAAAGTTTTAGCATTCTCAAAGCCGTCTATCGCCACCCCGACCTGCATAGAGGCCAGAACTCCTATTTTTGTACGAGTGTATTGATCGTTCCCCTTGGTTAACTTGATCACAAAGCAAGAGGGGCTGCAATGAAAACAACGGCAAATCAGTATTCTGCGAGGCTTTTTTTACCTGAATCATCACCCGAGCAGGCAAGAGAAGTGCAAGCTTTTCGCAAAGCTCTATTTGTGAACAAGCTAAGGTGGTCTCTCCGAACAGAAGGACAACTTGAGCGGGACGCCTTCGATAGCGCAGAATGCGTCTACGCCGCCGTTTATCGAAATGGAAGTGTAGTCGCTTCATTCAGGGCGATCAGGACTGATAAGACATATTTAGCGGAAGCTGTCTTTCCATCATTGGCAGTCACGCGCAATTACCCCAAAACTGCGAGTAGTTTTGAGATCAGCAGATTTGGGGTCTGGCCCGATGCTGAGGCCGCGCAAACCGCGAACATCTTGTACGGATTGATGTTTCATTTCGCTCTCTGGCGGCGGCTAAAATCATTGGTCGCGGTGACCGATCTCTTTCATGAGAGATATCTGGCAAGACTAAAAATCAGGACGCGGCGCTTTGGTCTTCCTCAGATTTTCGAACAAGAGGCGGATGGGAAATCATTCAAGCTTGTTGCCGGGGAAATCCCCATGGCCCTGCAAAGCGACATTCACCTGCAAGCGATCTTAGCCTACTTAAATGGAGTGACCATCAATGACGACACATTGGTTTTCGGACGTCAAAGCGTTTCGGCATGACCCGCTGACATTGCTGAGCCAAAAAGCAAAGCAGTCGAGTGATCCCTTTCTCAAGTTGAACCTTGGGCCTGCACCCGTCGTATTTATGAACGACGCAACCTTGGTAAAGCCTCTGATGAAACTCAGCGAAGACGTGCTTTACAAAGGCAGGCTTGTCAAAAAAATCAGCGCCGTCGTGGGGGAATCCTCCCTCACTCTCGCCGGTGAGGAACACCGAAAGCGCCGCGCCATTTTACATGAGCGGCTTTCGAGGGGCGTTGCAAACTCATACGTCAATGATATGGGGCTCGCAATCACCAACGTTGCGGCGCGTCTCGGTAAAGAGAAGACATTTCGCGCTGATATTCTCGGGGGAACCCTAGCGTTGAAACTTGCATGCGTGGCTTTGTTTGGAAATCAGGTCTTATCCACCAACGATGAATTGGCCATCATGAATGCCTTTATTACTCTGGAAGGCAATATGCAGGCCTCAATGTTTAGGTTCCTGCCGCGAACACCTTGGGCACTCTATCGCGACGCTCAGCGGCAGGCACAAGCACTATTTACAATGGACTACATCATAAGAAAGGTGGCCGACGCCGCCAGCAAATCAAGTGTGCTGGTGGCATTGAAAGACGCCGGATTGACTGACGAGGAAATCCGCAACGAGCTGACCACGATGATTATTGCTGGCTTTCACACCACTGGAGCCGCGGTTGCGTGGATTCTTCATTATTTGTCTCAGATGCCAGAGCTCGTTGGGCAAATCAGACAAGAATATTTGTCGATTGCCAATGAGCAGGGATCGATTGATGCCACAAAATTGAACGACGCAAAAGTGAGTTTGAGTTTTGTGAAGGAGGTGCTGCGGCTTTATCCCTCCGCTTGGTGGCTAACACGCGAACTCAGACAAAGCACTGAGATTGCGGGAACCTCATTCAAGGCGGGAACGACTTTCATCGTCGCGCCGTGGGTCTATCATCGCAACGAGAAGTATTTCAAAAATCCAAACGGCTTCTCGTTGGAGAGAGACCACTCCGGTGCCGCATACATGCCGTTTGGAGCTGGTGTTCGCGCCTGTGTCGGCATGGGAGTCTCACTTCTGGAACTTCACCTCATCACCTTGGAGTTTGCGGCGGCCTTTGATTTCACGCAACTCACAGCTGCCAGTGATTTGAAGCCAAAGCCGGGAATAACGCTTAATGCCCCTGAGATGACGATGGGAGTGAAAATACGGGGCGAGCAGCAACACGAACTACACGAGGCTGCATAGAGTATCTGGAATGGGGGACGGCGGTGGAAGAAAAAATACGCAGAACTGCGCTGGATTTGCTGTGCACGCTTGTAGCTGAAAGCTGCGCAGCAAAGACAGTTTGTCTGATCGTGAGTGAGAAGAAAAATGGAGGTCGGATCGTCGCCTCCGTTGGATGCAACGCCGTTTCTCTTACTGGTTCAGTGGAGGTGCCAAAAATCAATCGGGATACGCTCCCGGTGTTTCACTTTAAAAACCTCAGTAGAGAACCCTGGTTCAAAAGACACGCGTTGTCGTCAATTGATGCTCACGCCAAATCCCTAGTTATTTTGGCTCTCCCGCTCTTTTCAAAAAACTTGTCATATATTGCGGCCTTCTCCTCTCACACGGGCGGCAAGGTTGATATTGCTAATCTGTCAAAGTTGGCGACATTGGCAGCCCTTATCTCGGAGAAAGTTGCCGATGCCGTTCCCGAGGAGAAAAAAATCGGTGACGCCGTTAGCTACGGCCTCCAAGAAACGGCTGAAGCCTTTGAGGGCACTAAAGCTGCAATAGGTGAGGATGCAATTCTAGCCTTCTTGGCGAGAACTCTTCCAAAACAACCGGTGCTGAAATCTAAGAACGGGGTCACATACACAGTCATAAGAAGGTGGAAGTCCCAGCTTAAGGAGACACAAATTGCGGCAGTTCAGGCTCTTAAGGTTTCCACCAACTCAGTTGCGGCTGAATTGGCTGCATCGGAAATAGTGGAGACTATCCAAAAAGTATTCCCCGGATTAGCATTTGATTTCATTGTTCCAATTCCATGTGGCAGCTCAGGGATGGCGAGATGCCTGTCCGTGCAGATTGCCGAGCGGATATCAATTCACCTGAATATTCCACTCAACAATTGCCTCTCAAACAATACTGCCGTCGGAACATCACACCCAAAAAAAAGCATTAAACTGAAACCCTATGCCGTGAATGCAGCAGTTCACGGAAAAGTACTGCTGGTCGACGACATCGTCACGACGGGAACCCACCTCCTGAAAGCAAATCACGCTTTGCGAGACGCTGGGGTTGCGACTTTTTCAATTGGCTGGATCGGGAGTTAGCGGGTAACGACTTCGCGGCAATGAAATGCGGTCTGCTTCACCCCCAAGCAAAATGGAGAAGACACTCTGAGCGTGCGCACTACCCCTTCAACGCATTCCGCATTTTGCGCACCAGCGCCGCCCTGCCCTTCGCATCCGCAACCTGTTTCAATTGCCCCTCTATGTCGAGGATCAGGTTTTGCAGGTCGTTGTTCCTATCGGTGTGGGCCACCAACTCGGGGTCGATGCGCGGCTTGGTGTCGAGCTCGACGACAGCACATTTCTCGGCTGTGAGATCAAACACATCATCGAGCCGTGGACGCAATATGCAATCATCGGGCACCAGGCCTTTGAGGTTTGCGGCCAGCGCCTGTTGCGGTTCGTCTTCGCCATGGGTGAGGAACAGCGACTTGGCGATGGGCAAGCGCTCCTTGACCCACTGCACCAATTCAGGCCCGTCGGCATGGCCCGAATAATCATCAAGCTTGCGCGTGGTCGCCAAAACCGAAATGGTTTCGCCCATGATTTTGACTTGCTTTGAACCCTCTTCAAGCTGACTGCCAAGCGACCCCTTGGCCTGAAAGCCCACCAGCAGCACCGTGGTGGATTTTTGCCAGAGGCGATTACGGAGGTGATGGCGGATGCGCCCCGCCTCGGCCATGCCGGAAGCCGAAATGATGATATGAAAGCCCTTGAAGCGATTGAGCGCCTTGGAATCCTCAACACTTTCCGTGGCCCGCACAAAGGGCGAGGCAAACGCATCGGCCAAATCCTGTCCATTCTCCAAACTCGCAGCGTGTTTACGAAAAATTGCAGTGGCTTTGGAGGCAAGAGGTGAATCGATGAAGATGTTCGTTTCCGGCGCCATTTTATGGCTCATCACATAGACCAGATCGGTGACCACCTCTTGCGTGCGCTCAACCGCAAAAGACGGAATCAGCATCGCACCGCCACGGGCAGCAGCGTCCTTTAACTCCTGCGCCAGAAGTTCGCGGCGCTTTTCCGGAGAACGCTCCAAACGGTCGCGCGCACCATAAGTGGACTCGCACACCACAAAGTCCCAATCCGTAGGTCCCTCAGGATCGCGCTCCAAAAGTTTTGTATCGGGTCCAATATCGCCTGAGAACAACAAGCGTATGGGTTTCTTGCCCGCCTGTTCAATTTCTGTTTCGATCGACGCCGAGCCCAGCAAATGCCCGGCGTTCCAATAGCGCATACGAATGCCCGGTGCTGGCGAGAACCACTCTTGATAGTCGTGACTCTTCATCAGTGCGACCGCAGCCGTTGCGTCTTCCAAGCCATAGATCGGCTCAACCTCGGGCAGTCCTTTGCGGACATTGCGCTCGTTGAGTTTCTTCACTTCCATTTCCTGGATGTGGCCGGAGTCCGGCAACATGATCGCACACAGGTCTTTGGTGCCATGGGTGGTGTGAATGGTTTTGTTGTAGCCGTTTTTCACCAGTTTCGGCACCAGCCCGGTGTGGTCGATGTGCGCATGCGTGAGCACCAGCGTGGTGATGGATGCGGGATCAAACGGGAATGGGCGGTAATTGAGTTCGGTTTCGGTGCGAGCACCCTGAAACATGCCGCAATCCACCAACAC
Source organism: Hyphomicrobiales bacterium (assembly GCA_031421835.1). Taxonomy (GTDB): domain Bacteria; phylum Pseudomonadota; class Alphaproteobacteria; order Rhizobiales; family Aestuariivirgaceae; genus Aestuariivirga. The sequence goes on from JANOPL010000146.1 coordinate 27,316, forward strand.
TTTTGCGGTCTCGGTTTCGATCATATAGCACGAGCCTGTCACCGTGCGGGCAGCCCCATGGAACTTCAGTTTAGCGGTCATATTACAAATCCTTTGGGACTTTCAGTCCGGCTTTTAACAAGGCATCCCATGTTTGTTCGGGCGTGTCGGCCATGGTGAACATGTTCATGTCATGGGCACTGATCAGTTTTGTGTCGACAAAATTCTGAAAGTTGATGGTTTTGGTCCAGAATTGAGAATCGTACAAAACCACCGGCATGGGCTTTGTCATTTTTCCGGTTTGCCGAAGCGTCAGCAGTTCAAACAATTCGTCCATGGTGCCAAAGCCACCGGGAAACACCACGAGGGCCGCGGCCCGCATGGCAAAGTGCATTTTGCGCATGGCGAAATAATGAAAACGAAAGGTGAGGTCAGGCGTGGAATAGGAATTCGGTTCCTGCTCCATCGGCAAGGTGATGTTGTAACCAATCGAAGGCGCGCCTGCATCGTAAGCGCCACGGTTGGCGGCCTCCATGATGCCGGGACCGCCGCCTGTTGCAATCACATTATAAAGCGGTTTGATACTGTGCTTGGCCCCGCCGCGTTCGGAACACAGGCTGGCAAAGCCTTGCGCACCTTCATACCAACCCGTGCCCTCGCCCGGCTTGACGCGCGCAGAACCGAAGACGACGACGGTGGTTTCAACCCCCCAGGCGCGTAAGTGCTCTTCGGCTTTCTGATATTCGAGTTGAAAGCGGATGCCGCGTGTTGAGTCGCCCAAGATAAAATCAGGGTCAGCGGCGGGAAGACGATAGGCCGCAGCGGCCATTTGCGGTTTATTGGAGGGGTGATCCACGAGCGTTCCGTTCCTGATTAATGTCTTGTGTGAGTCAAACTTTGAATTAATGTCAGCGCTTTAGCAAGTTGAGAGGTTGAGTTGATGTCAAAGTCCTTCGCGTCGGCGTTCCAGGTGTCCACCGCCCAAAATTTCAAACTGGCGGACTGCGACACACGTGACAAATGCGGACTTGAAGACAAAGACAACGCAAAACTGCTGACAGCCGAGGATGCTGTTGCGATCGACGAATTGCAGAACAGGTTGTTTGCTGAGGGTAAACGCGCGCTGCTCGTGGTGTTGCAGGGCATCGACTGTTCCGGCAAGGACGGCACGGTGAGGGCGGTGTTCAACACCTGCGGCCCCATTGGTGTTCACATCTCATCCTTCAAGGCGCCATCAGCTGAGGAGTTGTCCCATGATTATCTGTGGCGCGTTCATCATATGGTACCCCCCAAAGGCATCATCGGCATTTTCAATCGCTCGCATTATGAGGATGTGTTGGTGGTGAAAGTAAAGAACTATGCTAGCCCCGAAGCCATCGAACAGCGCTACGACGAGATCAACCACTTCGAAAAAATGCTGACCCAGAATGGCGTAGTGATACTTAAATTCATGCTCAACATTTCAAAGGATGAACAAGCCACCAGGTTGAAAGAGCGCATCGAAGACGCTTCCAAGAACTGGAAATTCAACCCAGGCGACCTCGAAGACCGCAAACTCTGGGATAACTACATGGCCGCCTATGAAGTGGCCTTGAAACGCTGTTCCACCGACCACGCACCCTGGCACGTGATCCCCGCTGACCGCAACTGGGTGCGGAATTACGTGATCGGAAAGATTGTGCGGGAGAAGCTGGAGGAGATGAAACCTGAATATCCGCCAATGAAGAAAATCGACCCGGCGTGGTTGCAGCAGCTTTGAACAAACCACCGTGGCGGCGCGCAGCGCATTCATATTCAGCCACGGCAGCAAGCAATTGTTAACCATATTCCATTAAATCTTGTCGCCAGGAAACGAAGGGCGCACCTGCCTTTCGCGTGGACGGGCCCAACATGAAAACTCTTTCTTCACTCGCCTTACTGCTGTTGCTTGCAGATGTTCAAACCGCGTCAGCCACCGAAGCTGCTGCCCAGCTTGAGGTTTTCGCCGGGCGCGCCATGGTCGACAACGGCAATGGTTTTGCCTTGGTCCTGCGCAGCCAAAACATTGTGGCAGGTTCCAGAATCCAGATTCACAGTGACAGTGCGGCCTTGGTCACATGGCCTGAGTCAGGCTGCGCCATGGCGTTACGTGTGCCAGGTACCTACACGATTCCAGAACAATTTGAATGCCAGGCAGGCCACGCACTGCACCCCGACCAGGCATTCACCATTACACCGACGAACGGTGGTGAATCCGTTATTCTAACGGGTGCGACAGAAGGTAGTATTGCCCCGCTTGTTGCTGGAACGCTGTTTGTGGGCGCCGCTGCCAGCACGTTCGTCTACAGCACATTCTTTGAAAAAGAAGACTTTGTAGACCCGCCAATGAGTGCGCCGTAACTCTGTCAGTCCAACACGCCCGTTGCCAACGCCTGAGAATAAGTCTGGCGCACGCCCTCTTCGATTGAGCGTGCATGATGCCAGCCCAGCTGTTGCAGGCGCGTGGTATCTGCAAGCTTGCGTGGCGTCCCATCTGGTTTTGATGTGTCAAACGTGAGTGTGCCCTCAAAGCCCACAATCTGTGTGACCAGTTTTGCAAGCCCGCCAATGCTGATTTCGTGACCCGAGCCCAGGTTGATCGGCACGTCGCCCGAATAGTTTTTGGCAAGATGCACAGTTGCGTCAGCAAGGTCATCCACATGCAGAAATTCCCGCAACGGCGTACCCGTGCCCCACACCACCAATTCACGGGCACGGGACGTCTTGGCTTGATGGGCCTTGCGCAACAACGCCGGCAGCACATGGCTGTTCTTCAAATCGTAATTGTCGCCCGGGCCATAAAGATTGGTGGGCTGGGCTGAAATGAAATCACGGCCATATTGCTTGCGATAAGCCTGACACAGTTTGATGCCCGCGATTTTAGCAATCGCATACCATTCATTGGTGGGTTCTAACGGCCCGGTGAGCAGTGCATCTTCGTTGATGGGTTGTGACGCAAGTTTGGGGTAAATGCAGGTGGACCCCAGAAACACCAATTTTTCCACAGCGTTCACATGTGCCGCGTGAATGACATTGGCTTCGATCATCAGATTCTCATAAAGGAACTGAGCGGGATAAATGTCATTGGCATAAATGCCACCAACTTTCGCAGCCGCCAAAAAAACCACATCAGGTTTGTTCTGTTGCATCCACTGGTTCACGGCCAGCTGATTGGTCAGGTCAGCCTCGATCCGCGAGGCTGTCAGCACTTCAACATTTTCTTGCGCCAAGCGACGCACCAATGCCTGACCCACCATGCCACGATGGCCGGCCACAAAAACCCTTTTGCCTGCCAAGGCAAAGTGCTGCTGCACCAATGCGGCCATTACGTACGCCCCCGTTCCTCGTCAATGCGGCGATACTCAGCTTCGCGTTTCACCAGATCGACGTCAGCTTTGACCATGTCCTTGACAAGCGTCTTGAAAGGCGTGGTCGCTTTCCAACCCAGAACACGCGCAGCCTTGGAAGGATCGCCGATCAACAGGTCAACTTCCGTTGGGCGGAAATAACGCTGGTCAATCGCCACCAAAGTTTTGCCTGACGCACGGTCAACCCCAATCTCATCGACACCTTTGCCTTGCCACGTAATGGCGATGCCCAATTCGGCAAAGGCCATTTCAACAAATTCCCGCACCGGGTGCGTCTCACCCGTTGCCAGAACGTAATCATCAGGCGTGTCTTGCTGCAACATCCGCCACATGCCCTCAACATAATCACGGGCATGGCCCCAGTCGCGTTGCGCATCAATGTTGCCGAGGTAGAGCTTGTCTTGCAGACCCAGACTGATGGCAGCAACCGCGCGCGTGATTTTCCGGGTCACAAATGTTTCACCACGGATGGGGCTTTCGTGGTTGAACAGAATGCCATTGGAGGCGTGCATGCCGTAGGCTTCGCGATAATTGACGGTAATCCAGTAGCCGTAAAGCTTTGCAGCTGCATAGGGCGAGCGCGGATAAAACGGCGTTGTTTCTTTTTGTGGAACCTCCTGCACCTTGCCATAAAGCTCCGACGTGGACGCCTGATAAAACCGGGTTTTGTCTTTCAGGTTCAAAAGCCTGACGGCTTCCAGCAAACGCAGTGTGCCCAGCGCGTCGGCATTGGCCGTGTATTCGGCGGTTTCAAAGCTGACTTGCACGTGCGATTGCGCCGCGAGATTATAAATCTCATCAGGCTGGGTTTCCTGCACAAGCCGGATCAAGTTCGTTGCGTCAGTCATATCGCCGTAATGCAAATTCATGCGCACGTTTTTTTCGTGCGGGTCCATGTAGAGATGGTCAATGCGACCGGTATTGAAACTTGACGATCTGCGCTTGATGCCATGCACCCGGTAACCCTTTTGCAGCAACAGCTCCGCAAGGTAGGCACCGTCTTGTCCGGTGATACCCGTGATCAATGCAGTTTTTGACATATTTATCCTCTTGTGAGTGCTGTGAAGGCACATGACGCCTTAGAATTGCAACTGCTATAAGTGGTGTGAATGCTCTTGCCAACAGCAGCTTCGCCGGATTGCAGACTAGATATGCTGATTGAAGGCCCCGACCTCCGGCTCCGTCGCCAAGAGTTCCTTGATGATTTGAAAGATCGCCAGCATATCACTTTCCGACTTCAAGCTTTCACAGACGACCACCAGTTCCGGCTTGTTGGACGACGCACGCACCAACCCCCACCCGCCATCAGCAAAACTGAACCGGACACCATTCACGGTATTGATGTCGGTGAGCATTCGACCAGACAACGGCGTGTTGGCTTGGTGCAGACCGGTTATAAGTTTCGTCACACGATCAACAACCGCATATTTCTTCTCATCGTCACAGTGGGGCGACAGTGTTGGTGATGTAAAGCTGACGGGCAGGTTTTGGTAAAGGTCTGCGAGTGATTTGCCCTGTGCCCGGTCCAGCATCCGGCAGATCGCAATCGCCGTGGCGATGCCGTCATCATAGCCCAAACCGAAAGGCGGCCTGAAGAAAAAGTGTCCGGACTTCTCAAAACCCGCAACAGCGCCGAGTTCACGCGTGCGGCGCTTGATGTAGGAATGGCCGGTTTTGAAATAGTCGGTGGTCGCGCCCAAGCGTTGCAGCACCGGGTCGGTGGCATAAAGACCGGTTGATTTCACATCCACGACAAACCTGGCGTTCGGCACAAGGGCGGCCATGTCCCGGGCCATCATCAGGCCAATCTTGTCAGAAAAAATAACGTTTCCTTGATGATCAACAACGCCACAGCGGTCACCATCCCCGTCAAACCCGAAGGCCACATCTACGCCGTGATCCTTCACCGCCTGCTGCATGACACGCAGCATTTTCAGGTCTTCCGGATTGGGGTTATAGTTGGGGAAGGTGAAGTCGAGGTCACAATCAATTTCGACAACCTCGCAGCCCAGACCCCGCAACACCTCAGGCGCAAAGGGGCCCGGCGTGCCATTGCCGCAGACGGCAGCCACACGCAACTTCCGCGAGATCGGGCCGTCTTTCAAAAGTGCGGTGCGATATTGACTGAAGATATTCTCGACATTGGCAAGCGACCCGCCGCC
>JANOPL010000147.1:0-25314 GCA_031421835.1 Hyphomicrobiales bacterium
TCGATTTCATCGAGTACAGCGCGGCCTTTTTTTGTCGGTGCCTTCAACAGCCAGTAAAAAACAAGATTGCACGCAACCACAAACATTGCGCCGATCAGAAACCACTTGGTGACGGGCGTGCTGTCCTCTGTGAAAAAACCGATGGCCGGTACCGCAATCCCAGCCCCTACGAACGGAACCAAAAACACCAGCCCCATCAATGAGCGAATTTTCGTAAACCAGCCGGAGCTTTGGAAGATGCCTTTCACGACACTGAAGCCGATGAACAAGATCACGCCCCACCACACTGTGGTGAAGCCGCCTATTCCCAACACCAACCCGCCACTTGCATTCGGCAGCAACAGCGCCGACCCTACCAACCCCAAAGCACTGAGGACCAGCCCGATAAAGAACCACTTGAAGTTCTTCAGATACATCACACCGTCGTATTCATCGTCCAGCGCGCTTTCCAAAGCACTGCGCATTGAACCCACTTTTGAATAATTGGATTGTTCCAAAACAAGCTCAGTGCTCGGTGTCGCATTAAACAAAGCCGCTTCACTGCGCGTCAATGGCGGGCCTTGGTTTGGCTTTTTGGTCAGCGTGTAATCGCTGCCGTCATCGTTAATGATCATGCGGCCCTTGACGGCCAGCCCAACAACACCCGCTGCAAAGGCCTTGTCGTCGTAACCCTCTTTGTACACATAGCGCACGCCTGATGGTCCCATGCCTTCAGGCGGGTGGAACAACGGAACAATTGTGCCGTTAGGCGGGTCGCGACCAACGCGAAACCACGCGAACAGATAGTAAAATGGAACCAATAAAAGTGTGGCCGCCAAACTGAAAATTCCGAGGTTGTCTCGGATCCAGTCCCGCTGTTTGTCAGCTTCAGTGGGCGCTGTGACAATGCCCTTCGGCCAAGCGACTGCAACAGTGAAACCTTCTCGGGGGCGCAGCCTGCCCGTGGTTTCCGCCTGAAAGCGATTTCCCGACGCCACGGTAACTTTTGCGTTGTTTTCGGCGGTACCTTGAAAGCCTGTATAGACTGCGTGTTGCCCTACCGTTGCTCCTGCGGGCAAGCGGATGATTGTGGACGCCCGTTCGATCGGGAAGGTCCAGCCATTGCCGGTTACATTCCAATAGAGTTCATCGAAAGTGTCAAAGAAACCAATCTGACGGGTGGTGCGGTAAACAATTTTGTAGGTGTGATCACCGTCATCCAGAAATACATTCGCATTTCCAATCTTGATGCGTTTGCCGTTGCTGATGCTTTCCACCGCGTAGTTTTCATCAAAACCATCGCGTTCCAAATCCAAAACTTCGAAACCCACGCGCACCTGAACGCCATTCTCGTCGGTGTAGGTGGTTGGAAAATCTCTCAGGATGCCGCGGCGGATTTCGCGCCCTTCTGACCGCACGGTGATCTTCTCGACGACTTCAAGGGAGCCATCGACATTGACAGTCACGTCACTGACAAAATTGCGAATGACCTCTTCTGCCCACGCAGGTTGCCTGAGGCAGAGGAGAAAACACAGTGCAAGGAAGATGTGGCGCATGGTGTCAGCGCGTCTTGAAATCAACCTTGGGCACTTCGCGTTGTGCCGCATCACCGATTTCGAAGAACTCCGCTTTCAGGAACTTGAAGAAGTTTGCCACCACGTTGGACGGAAAACTTTCGATCATGGTGTTCAAATTTCTGACAGCCCCGTTGTAGTATCGGCGCGACAGTTGAATTTCATCTTCAATGCCTGAAAGCTTATCCTGCAGGTCGCGGAAGTTCGCATCGGCCTTCAACTCGGGATAGGCTTCCGCAATCGCAAAAAGTCTGCCCAGTGCGGCAGACATGGCCTGGCCCACAGCCGATTGATCGCCCACGCTGCCACCTGCAATTGACTTGGCACGCAAGTCTGCAATGTCGCGGAACAGCTTGTCTTCGTGAGCAGCATAGCCTTTGACTGTTTCAATCAAATTCGGCAGCAAGTCAGCGCGGCGCTTTAACTGCACGTCAATGCCGCTCCATCCTTCGGCGACCAGGTTCTTGTTGGAGACCAGCGCGTTGTAAACGTAAATCAGATAGCCTGCCACAGCCACGAACAAACCGATTAAACCATATCCAAGCGTCATGGGTGCCTCCTTGTGATCGCCGTGTGATTATCACAGGTCGCAAGGCTGCCCGCAAGGTGCCGAATGAAGTTGCTGTTTGACGTGAAGGTGCCGAACCGTCAAAATAGAAGTCCGAGGATTGATATACCAATGACACATTTCAAGGGGCCTGAGGGGCAGGAAGACATGCCCTATCTGCTGACGCCAGGGCCGATCACCACGTCGCGCGGCGTAAAGTTTGCAATGCTTGCTGACTGGGGTTCGCGCGATTCGGAGTTTGTCAATTTGGTGCAAAATCTGAATTCAGCTTTGAAAACTCTGGCGGGTTGTGACAGCAATTATGAATGTGTCTTCATGCAAGGCTCGGGCACCACTGGCATGGAGGCTGCACTGGGAACGCTATCACCCGCCAAACGCAAAAAAACGTTGGTCGCAAGCAATGGTGTCTACGGCCAGCGCGCCGTGCAAATCATGGAGCGCATCGGTCGCAACCATGTTGCATTGAACAAATCTGAATTGAAACCTCTTAAGCCGGAAGACATTGCAAAAGCCATGGATGAAGACCGCAACATCACCCATGTGTGGATGGTGCATTGTGAAACCTCGACCGGAGTGGTGAATCCGATTTCGGAAATCGCGTCGGTGGTTAAATCACGTGGTCGCATCATGATGGTGGATGCCATGTCGTCGTTCGGGGCACTGCCAATCAGTATGGTGACTGACAACATTGATGTGATGGTTTCAAGCCCAAACAAATGCCTTGAAGCAATACCGGGCTTCTCCTTTGTGTTTGCCAAGCGGGACTTGTTAATGGCAGCGCAGGGCGCGTCACCTTCTTTGGTTTTGGACCTGTTTGATCAATGGCAGAAGTTTGAGGCAACCGGCCAGTTCCGCTTTACCCCTCCGACCCACGCGCTTGTGGCACTGGCCCAAGCGCTACGAGAGCTGCATGAAGAAGGCGGTGTTGATGGGCGCGGGCAGCGCTACCGCGCAACCGCCAATGCGTTCAATACGCGCATGAAAGCGCTCGGCTTTTCGATGCTGTTGTCATCAACCGACTCTGGACCCATCGTGCAAACTGTTCTTTCGCCTGCTGACCCAAAGTTCAACTTCAAAACGTTTTATAGCAAGTTGAGAGCCAAGGGTTTTGCAATTTATCCAAGTGCGTTGACCCGTTTCGAAAGTTTCCGCGTCGGCATGATTGGACAGGTCGACGAGAAATTGATCATTCAGTTGATCTCGGCAATTGAATCCGTCATGGCTGATATGGACGTGCGGAGCTTTGCACCGGCCAGGGATTCATAAGATGCAGGTTCCTCTCAAAGACATTGAAGTTCATGCCCAGGCGCTTTTGGAGCGTCTTGGGCAAAACCAGATCGCACGGAGAGCTTCAACCGATTGCGCGTGGTTGCAAGCGGTTGGTTATCCCGGGCTCAAGATATTGCTTGAGGCGACAGCTGACGCTGTACAATCCGTTGCTCTTGAGAAAGACCTGATGGGTTTGGATTTGCAAGAGGTCTCTTGTGTTTTTCTGGCTGACCAGATTGCCGACCTTTATGCTGAACATGGCCGCATGTTTTTGCGCAACGTGCGACACGGCCTTTACCTGGTGCCGATGAGTGTGAGGGGAAATTACGGGATTGGTTGCCCGGTTGACCCTGCCTTTGCTTTAGGGGGAGAGCGCACCAAAAATCCGTATACGGAGAAGATAGAAATTGCCGAGCGCGATGGTGTTCTGGTTGATGATGACATTTGGCAACAGTTTCACACCTAGGAGTTTCAATTGACCGGGCCACTCTCAGGTTTGCGCATTTTGGATTTGACACGGGTGCTGGCTGGCCCTTGGGCGTCACAAATGTTGTCCGACTTTGGGGCTGACGTTATCAAAATCGAAAAACCTGGAGACGGTGACGATACACGTGGCTGGGGTCCGCCATTTCTGACCAACCCTGATGGGACGCAAGGCGATGCGGCGTATTTTCAATCCGCCAATCGTGGCAAGAAGTCTGTGTGTGTCGACATGGCGAAGCCTGAGGGACAGGCGATCCTTCGCAAACTTGCGGCGCAATCAGATGTGGTGATTGAGAATTTCAAAGTGGGCGGTTTGAAGAAGTACGGTTTGGATTTTCAAGGTCTGAGTGCAACGAACCCGCGGCTGATTTATTGCTCCATCACTGGTTTTGGTCAAACGGGTCCCTATGCCAATCGGGCTGGATATGATTTCATGATTCAGGGCATGGCCGGTGTCATGTCGGTCACAGGTGCGCCTGACGGTGAACCGATGAAAGCGGGGGTCGCGTTTTCAGACATTTTCGCGGGGCTGCACGCTGTCATAGGTATTCAAGCCGCGTTGCTGCATCGGGAAAAAACCGGAACAGGCCAGCACATTGACATTTCACTGCTCGACTCACAAGTTTCTGTACTGGCCAACCAGGCACTGAATTATCTGGTGGGTGGAAACGTTCCCCGACGTTTGGGCAATGCTCACCCCAACATTGTTCCCTATCAAAGTTTCAAAACCGCTGACGGTCACATCAACATGGCTGTCGGTTCAGATCGTCAGTATGTGGAGTTTTGCCATATCATCGGTGCGCCGGACCTCAAGTCTTCGCCTTACGATACAAACAGGGGGCGGGTTTTAAATCGCGCAATGCTGATTCCACTGTTAGTGCCCTACCTGGAAAAAAGGTCAACGCAAGAGTGGATAGCAGCTTTTGAGTCGGCTTCGGTGCCGTGCGGTCCCATCAACAGCATCGACCAGGTTTTTGACAATGAGCAAGTTGTTTCGCGTGGAATGGTGCAAAGCCTTACCCGCGATGATGGCTTGCGCGTGCCTTCCGTCAAAAATCCGATCGTGTTTTCAGAAACGCCAACCGAAACTAAAAATGCTCCTCCGCGACTGGGAGAGCACACTGTGAGAGTTTTGCGTGACACGCTCGGATTGAGCGACGCCGAAATTGCAGCGTTGAAAGACGCAGGTGTTACAAATTAAAAGAGGGACATTGCTGCCCCTCCCCGATCATTCTAGGCTGACGTTCTAAAGCCGTCCGTTTGGTGTCATCTTGTCTACCATTTCAGGCACAACAGCAGACAGCCGTTTGAGCAACTCTTCACGGCTGAGTCCCGTTTGTTCGGCCAAGCCATCCAGCACATCAGGGCCCAAGCCTTTTGCAATTTCGGGTTCGCTAACTGGTTCGTTCGCACCGGTGCCCACCCAGCTTTCGGCTTTTGCACCCAAGCCGCTTTTACGGAAGGAGTCGACAATGTCTCCCAAACCACCGGCCGGGTTGCCATCAGCACCGCCTGCCTTATTGGTCACGCCTTTGACGAAATCGCCGATTTTATCTCGGTTTTGCCAACCTGCGACAACGGCAAGACCCAGCAGGGCTTTTATCATTGTGTTGCTACTAGCCATTCTCATTTACTCCTTTGAAGAGACCCGTAATATTGGGGGGAAGCTGTCGAAATGCAAGGCGTTGCGTGGACTTTGGTTTGGGTGCTAAAGTCCGAATCTGAAATGCACAACAGGAGTGAACATGTTTAGCATTCTATGGACGGTCATCGTCGGCGCTATCGTTGGCACCATTGCAAAATTCATCATGCCGGGTTCGAATGAACCAAAGGGCTTCATACTTACTGCCATCCTCGGTATCGCAGGTGCATTGCTTGCAGGTTTCCTGGGTCAGGCTTTGGGTTTTTACAACGCAGGCCAAGGCGCTGGCTTCATCGGTTCATTGATCGGTGCGATCATATTGATTGTTGGTTATGGCATGGTCACCAAACCAAAAGCATAAATTCTTGGGCGGGATGCAAAACCCGCCCGTATTATTTTTCCAGATATCTCGGCGCGGGGGCGCACGGGGCTCTTTCGGGTTCCGTTTCATTTGATGAAAGAGAGGATCCCTCGATGACACTGCGTTACTTCACACTCACATCTGCGCTTTTGCTGTCCACTTCAACAGCGTTTGCAGCCGACGTCGTCAACTTTACGATGAAGGCTTCAATGCAATCTTTGCGCGACACAGAGAACAAGGACAGTTTTACTGTCGGGTTGTCTGATCCGAAAGTTGAGTCCAGCCTCAAAATTACGTGCCAAGCCGCAACTGCGGGCATTGTGTCCGGACAAGCCGAGTCTTGCGCGGTGACGGGTGCAGGTGCGCTGGTCAATCCAACCAATGGGCAAAAACTGCAACGCACGCAATATTCGGGTGGTTGGGTGGTGAAATCTGATGGTTTTACCGATGGTGCAAACCTTGCGGTGAACTATCTCGCACTTGGAAAAGTGCCTGCATCGAATGGACGATTTGCTGGCACCATGATGTTGAAGCCTGACGTGCCCAGCACAGCGGCGAGTTTGTTGCGCGACACGATTCTGGCACGCACCAAAAAGACTGAGTCCGGTTTGATTGATGAGCGTATCGACACCGTGCAGTTCAACAATTTCACCGTGCCGTCAGCGGGTCTCCCGTCAGACAAGGGCTGCACCTGGAATGGCGATATGGTCTATTCCTACCAAACGTCATCGTGGTTCATTGATGTCAAAGCCAAATGCAGCGGAAAAGATCTGGCCTTGAAGGGCAATATGCCACTCACCGACACGCCGAATGTTGGAAATCAAAAACAATATGATTTGGTGCTGACTTTGCCGTCAGCCGACGCTGCAACAGATGAAGCATTGTTTGCTGCACCTGAGGGTGATGCGGACCTGTTTGCGGCAGCTGATGGTATCAGCGGGCAGATTATCATGAAGGAAAGCGGCTACGTTGATGTGGAAGTCGATGGAAAAGTTGACAAGCTGCCCACCGAAATCGATGCCTCTGGAACCTTTACGGGGCAGAATGTGCCGCTGGAAGCTGTGCGGTCGTTTGGTACCATTGTTGGTGTGATGGCGCGGACTTTCTTCGGGGCATAAGACTTGATCTGGGAAATTGCCGTTACAATTGGTGTGGGATTTGCAGCGGGTATGATTGCCCGCATGCTGAAGCCCGGGGCACATAACCCCTCGGGCTTTATCCTCACGGTGTTGCTGGGCGTAGCCGGTGCATTTTCGGGAACGTTTCTCGGGCAATTCTTCGGCTACTATCGTCCAGGTGAACAAGCAGGTTTCGGCGGAACTATTGTTGGTGCCGTGTTTGTGCTTTTGATTTGGGGCTGGTTTGCCAGAAAAAAAGCCGCATAGCGGCATTCGCCGATCCCCCTTCCTGCCACGTCGTTTTTGCTCTACACGCCGCTTTCAAACCACGGCATATGGGAACCCATGGCAAATCTTGTAATCACATTCTGGCGCGATATACCTTCAGCTGTTTCGGTAAAAATCGGTCGCAAGGAAGAAAAGCGCATGCTCGACAACCGCTTCATGGAAGCCATTGACATGGCGGCCATGCGCGATGGTGCTACCAACACCGATGATTATCTGGCTGACTGGCGGCGCGGCGCGCCGTTGCCCGTTTCCGATGACATGGCGATGGAGGCCGACAAGGCCAAAGCCGAACTGGAAGCCACCTACACTCACGAACGTATCAAGCAAATGATCGGCAACGGAGGCCGCAACGCGTCATGACACACACTATCGTTTCATCGGCAACCAAAACGCACATCATCGGCTTTGATCGCCCTTTCACCGTGATTGGTGAACGCATCAACCCGACAGGCCGCAAAAAGCTGGCCGCTGAAATGCAGGCTGGAAACTTTGAAACTGTCATCAAGGATGCCTTGGCGCAGATGGCGGCTGGTGCTCACATCCTTGACGTGAACGCCGGTGTGACGGCGGTAAACCCAAACGAGTCCGAGCCGCCGCTGATGAAGCAGACGCTCGAAATCGTGATGTCGATTTGTGACATGCCGCTTTGCATCGATTCGTCTGTCACCTCTGCCTTGAAGATTGGTTTGGAAACGGCTGTTGGTCGTCCGCTGGTGAATTCGGTCACGGGTGAAGAAGAGAAGCTGGAAGCGATTTTGCCGCTCGTGGCGAAATACAATGTTCCCGTTGTTGCAATCTCCAATGACGAAACCGGCATCAGCGAAGACCCGGATGTGCGCTTTGCTGTGGCAAAAAAAATTGTCGAACGCGCCGCTGATTTCGGCATCAAATCGCATGACATTGTGGTTGACCCGCTGGTGATGCCCATTGGTGCCATGGGTACTGCTGGCCAACAAGTGTTCCGCCTGGTGCGGCGACTGCGTGAAGAGCTGAAGGTCAACACCACTTGCGGCGCTTCCAACGTGTCTTTCGGCATGCCCAACCGCCGTGCTCTCACGGGATACTTTCTCGCCATGGCCGCATCGCATGGCATGACATCGGCGATTATGAACCCGCTGCATGATGAAGACATGCACGCGATCTTTGGTGCCAACGTGTTGAACGGTACTGATGCGCACTGCAAATTCTGGACCAACAAGTTCCGTGAAATGACAGCGGCCCCTTCCGCTGCTGCGCAAGCGGCCGGTGAGATTTCTTCGAACGAAGATATTGAAGCGAGGCGGGCTGCCCGTGAAGCGCGGCGTCGGCGGTGATGCAGAAATATCTCGCTGTTTTTAATGACGTGAAGGTAGCACACGCTGCTGCGTTTCAAGCACAACATGGCCTCGACATTAAAACAGGTGAAGGGCTTGGCGCTGCTATCCTCAAAGTTTTGAAACCCACGTGGACGACCGACAAACCCAGCGAAATCCTGAACACAAATGGCTTGTTTTTCAGCGTGTGGGTTGATGCTGCCTGTGAGAGCGAGGGGATTTTGCGCTACAATCTCCATGCAAAAAAACTTCGTGCGATCAAGGGTGAAAAATTTGCAGCGCGGGAATTTGTCAGGTCATTTCGAGCACAATGCGGCGAAGAGCTCAGAAGCTGGCCAAACTGGTCATATCCCAAGGGGCCGATCACGCTGTTCGAAGGGTCCTTCCCTTTGGACGAAGCCACACTTGGTGCTGAGACGTCAAAGATCATTTCACGTTTTGCAGCGTTAACGCCGCAGCTGGACCGGCTGCTTCAGGACGCATGAAGAGCTTCCACGTACACTTGAACTCACCAGTCCGAAGCCCTAACACTTTCAATCGCTGCACGAATGCGACGGCGCCCTTCAAGGTGCCACAAATCGCCTAGGACTGTGGCTGGGTTCGAATCCCAAATCCTTCTGGTGGAAACCTGGGGGCGTAATCGTTGGCCTGATTGAATTCAGGCAGCACAGCAGGCCTGCAGGTGAACAACCTCCCCTGCCCGTTGCGGCTGACGATTGCGCCCCTTTTTCGGAGCGTGAAGTATGGAAGTGTTTTTGGTACTGGTGGCCGCGTGCGCATTGATCGCGATAGTGTTCATGGTGAAAGGCAGCACTGTAACGACAATCTTCGATTATGAAAATGGATTGAAGTACACCAACGGTGCGTTGCAGGGCATCGTGGGCACAGGGCGTTATCGGCTGATGGGTTCCCGTTCGTCAATTTTCAAACATGATATGCGGGCGCAACCCTTATTGATCACGGGCCAGGAAATGCCCACGAAAGACAATGTGGGTGTCAGGCTATCGCTTGCCGGACACTTTCAGATTACCGATTTGAAGAAAGCTTGCCATGAGAGGGCAAACTATACACATGACCTTCACATTGCAGTGCAACTGGCGTTGCGGGATGTTGTTGCGGACATGACACTTGATGAACTGTTGGCTGGCCGCAAGTTATTGGACAGCGAAGTGCTTCAACGCGCGTCTGAAAAAACTCAGGCCATGGGCGTTGACATCAAAGACCTCGCCGTCCGCGATATTATTTTACCAGCATCACTCAAAAAATCATTGTCCGGTGTGATTGAGGCCCAAAAGGACACGCTCCGCAATCTCGAAAAAGTGCGGGGTGAACATGCTGTGTTGCGCAGTCTGGCCAATGCCGCGAACCTCTACAGGGACAATCCGGCATTGCTGAATGCGCGCCTCATTCAAACTTTGGAGCACGGCGGCAACACCATCGTGTTTGGCGCTGAGGGCATGCGGGTTGAAGCAAAAAAAGCCGACGTTGCCGAACGGATAACCAAAACCTAGAAAGTGGCAGGCTACGCCTCCAAGTTCAACCACATCACCTGCTCTGCCGAAAGGGCAACGGTGCAGCCCGGCAAGGACGAATCAATTTCACCGATGGTCCGTGGTCCAACCAATGCGAAAGACGGAAAAGACTGTTGCAGCACCCAAGCTGTGGCGATGTTGTGGGCCGATACACCAAAGTCCCTCGCCAGTTTTTCTGCCCTATCGCGGCGTTCGGCGTTTGCGGCGCTGCCAAAGCAGGTTTCCGGTCGGGTATCTTCCGGTAGTCGGTTGCGCAGTTCGACGGGAAGAAAATAACCGCGCGCTTGCGATGACCAACTGAAATGGGCCGCACCTCCAGCTCGCAAGTACTTCAACGTTGCTGCATTGTTTGAAGAAATGCAGCCGGGCCACACTGGCTTTTCCATCACAGCTAGAGACAAATTGTTATTCAACACCGTGAATGGCTGCAAATGGTTGTCGCCCGCGTATTGATTGGCCTCGTGGAAGCGCCCGACTGACCAATTGGAGCCGCCAAAAATGCCAATCTTGCCCGCAGCTTTCAGCGCGTTCAACGCGTCGACGAACTCATTCGCCGGCACGTCGGGGTTGTCTCGGTGCATGACATAGATGGGGGCGTGGTCCAACTGCAACCGATCCAAAGAAATTTCCAATTGCCGGCCGATGGCGTCCGGCGTGCAGTGGGGGGTGTGAGCGCCTTTGACGACAACCACAACGTTGCCAGCCACGCCACGCTTGGCCATCCAGTTTCCCAAAGCCGTTTCATGCTTGCCGCCGCCATAGACAAACGCCGTGTCAAAGGCGTTGCCACCGACTGACAGCCAATGGTCCCACACGGGAGCGCCCTCTTCCTGCGTGTCTTTGTTATCGCAGCCTAGAATGAGTTGACTGACGGGCTGCTTCACACCTGGAATGACAATGGATCTCATATTTTCACCGTGGCATCTCCAGGTCATTCGTTCAAACAAAACCTGCGTACCGAGTTCTTGTCCTTTAGAAACTTTTCATCGGGCACGCAAATCTCCGGGTAGCTGGAAACTCAGGCGTTCCATGACAGAGGCCTGGATTCGCTCTACCAAAGTTGTAACGATTGTACGCACGAGTTGGTCTTGTGTTGAAAAATTTACAACAAACGCGCGATCAAAATTCTCGGCCCAGATTTCATTGTCATTTAAGGCATCGATCAGTTCAACACTGATGCGCATGCGCTCACCTATGCGGCGCACACTGCCCTCAACAACGTAACGCACGCTTAACTCGCTGGCGATGTGAAACATGACAGAATTCGTGTTGCGGTGTCTGAAAGACGCTGAACGAGATCTCACAGTCAATGAATTCCTGCGGGTCAGTTCAATGATAATGTCTTCGGTCATCGCGTCACAGAAATAGTTCTGCTCGGGGTCACTGCTGAGATTAACAAGAGGCAGCACGGCTACTGTAGGTTTCTCGTGCAAGCTCGACACGATGGCGGTGTTGTGTCGCGTCTTGGGCGCATTTACTGGATTGATGAATTGGTAACCCACACGCTGCACTGTTGCAATCCATTGCCCGCCATGTGGTGTTGTACCCAAGCGCTTTCGCAATGTTGCAATTTGTACAGGCAAATTGCTTTCTTCAATATTCGCAGATTTCCATGCCGCTTCGATCAGTTCGGATTTTGAAACAGCGCGGCCATCGGCTGCCAACAATGTTTCCAGCAGCACCAAACATCTTTGACCCATCGCAATCGTCGAACCTTGACGAGATAAAATTCGCCGCTGTACATCAAATACAAAGGGTCCAAATGGGTAAATTTGATCCATCGCAGTTTTGACTATACACCGAATTCAGAAGATTTCAGAAAAATTCAGTTGGTTTTTTGTGACCATTTACAGGATTGCGCACACAATTGCGGGCGACCTGAAATTGAAACAGATAACGCACGGCATTTTCGTCTCGACACTCAATTGCTCAGGCGTAGTTCATCATCAATCGCAGAGGACTGTTCTCATGTTCACACTTCAGCGCCGGGAATTCATCACAACTGGAAGTGCAGCGCTTGCTGCATTTACAGTTTTTCAGTCGCGGTTCGCCAAAGCTTTTCCAAGTCGGAAGGGCGACAAGGTGATTGCTTGGCTCGACCAACCCACTGAGAACCCCGATCCCGTGGGCATTCAACAGCAGCTGGTGTGGGAAGATTTGGATTCATGGGTGACACCCAATGACAAGTTTTTCAGCATCTCACATTTCAATCGTCCGGAGATAGATTCAAAGACGTGGAAGCTTGATATCGATGGCCTGGTGGATAAACCAACGAGCCTCACTCTTTCAGATATCAAGGCCCGGCCACGCACAGAGACCGTGTTCACCGTGGAGTGTTCCGGTAATCATGGTTTTCCATTTTTCACAGGTGGCATCGGCAATGCGCGCTGGGTTGGTACCTCGCTTGCAACTGTTCTCGATGAAGCAGGTGTTAAAGGGAACGGCAAAGAAGTGGTGTTCTGGGGCACAGATGTCAGTGACGTCGTACTTAAGGACGGCATACGCGATGTGAAAATGCACCAGAATTTCGCGCGCAGCATGTCGCTTGCTGAAGCCATGAATCCCAACAACCTGCTTTGCTATGAAATGAACGGGGCAGACTTGCCAGCGCCCAATGGCGCTCCACTCCGGCTGATTGCTCCGGGCTGGTATGGCATCGCCAATGTCAAGTGGTTGAAGCGCATCGAGGTGCGTGACACGCGGTTCGAGAGCCTGTTGATGGGGCGTGACTATGTCACGATACGAGAGGAATTACATGACGGAGAAACTGTCTGGGCAGAAACTTCAGTAGGTCGTGCTTTGTTAAAATCCGCTCCGGCCCGCGTGGCCCAAAATGATTCTGGCTACCGGATCAGTGGTGCTGCTTGGGGTGCGCCAATTGCTAAGGTCGAAGTAAAAATAGACAACGGACCTTGGGTTGATGCTGTCATCGACTCAAAAGAAGAAGCAGAGTTTGCTTGGAAAATATGGTTCCATGACTGGAAAGACCCAACAAAAGGTCAGCAT
Organism: Hyphomicrobiales bacterium; assembly: GCA_031421835.1. Taxonomy (GTDB): domain Bacteria; phylum Pseudomonadota; class Alphaproteobacteria; order Rhizobiales; family Aestuariivirgaceae; genus Aestuariivirga. Next base: position 13,134 of record JANOPL010000147.1, read on the forward strand.
ACAATTACGTCGCGTGCCACGGACAGTTTGGGGAAAATCCAGCCCGCTATAGACGATCCATGGATTGCGAAAAAGCACACCTATTGGGAAAGCAATGGTCAGGTAACGCGCAGAATATTGATTTGAGGCGTAATTGAGTGGGTCTCTGGCTGTGTCTTTAGCACCGGTTAAACGGATCAGCTTTGATTGGATATGTCGCATTTTGCTGCTCCAAATCACCGTGAGTTTGCGTATAAGACAGCACCATGATCGAGCAGAACCCTCTTATCGTATTCACCCCGTCCGGCAAGCGCGGGCGTTTTGCCGTGGGAACGCCTGTTTTAACGGCAGCCCGCCAACTGGGTGTCGACATTGATTCCGTTTGCGGTGGCCGCGCCATATGCGGACGCTGCCAGATCAACATTGGTGAAGGCGAATTTGCCAAGCACGGTATTTCTTCAACCGACGGCCACGCCACCCCCTTCAACGAGGTGGAGGCGCGCTACAAGCGCATCAAGGGTCTCGCTGATGATCGGCGGTTGTCGTGCCAGACGAAGATTCAGGGTGACCTCGTCATCGATGTTCCGCCAGAGTCGCAAGTTCACAAGCAGGTGGTGCGCAAGGAAGCTGACACGCGCGCCATTGAACTTGATCCTGCAACAAAGCTGTTCTTCATCGAAGTTGAAGAGCCGGATATGCACAAGCCCTCATCGGACCTGGAGCGGGTCTATGATGCCTTGAAAAGCCAGTGGGGTATTGAGAATATTTCCTGCGATCTCTCCATTATCGTGGCACTGCAAAAAATACTCCGCAAGGGTGAGTGGAAAATCACCTGTGCCGTATTCTCGCGTCCGCAGGGCGGCGGCAACCGGCTGGTGTCGATTTGGCCAGGTTTTCATGAACATATTTACGGCATAGCGGTAGATGTGGGTTCGACCACCATTGCAGCGCACCTCACGGACTTATCGACGGGAGAGATCAAGGCGTCTGCCGGTTTGATGAACCCGCAAATCCGCTTTGGTGAAGATCTCATGTCGCGTGTGTCTTACGTGATGATGAATCCCGGTGGCGAAGCTGAAATGACGACAGCTATCCGCGCAGCCTTGCAACAGCTCGCGGAAGAAGTGGCAACACAGGCGTCGGTGCCGCTCAATGATATTCTTGAAATGGTGCTGGTGGGCAACCCTGTCATGCATCACCTGTTCCTCGGCATCGACCCTACGGAACTGGGGGGAGCACCTTTCGCACTGGCCACGGGTTTGCCACTGACTTTCCCTGCCCGCGAAATGGATTTGAAACTGAACGCAGGGGCTTCGGTTTATGTGTTGCCCTGCATCGCAGGCCATGTGGGTGCGGATGCGGCGGGTGTGGTGTTGTCGGAAGCGCCGCATGAATCCGATGAATACATGCTGTGCGTGGACGTTGGCACCAATGCTGAGATCGTTTTGGGCACAAGGCAACGCTTGCTTGCTTGCTCGTCTCCCACCGGACCTGCTTTCGAAGGCGCTCAAATCTCTTGCGGGCAGCGCGCGGCCCCCGGTGCAATCGAACGGATACGGATCAATCCGGAGACGTTGGAACCGCGTTACAAAGTCATCGGGTCGGATTTATGGAGTGATGAGGCTGGCTTCGAAGAGGCTATTGCCCAGACTGGCGTTACCGGCATTTGCGGCTCTGGCATCATTGAGGCCATCGCTGAGATGTACCTTGCGGGTATCATCAATCAGGATGGCCTCGTTGATGGCGCACTTGCGGGCCGGAGCCCCCGGGTAGAATCCCACAAGCGCACGTTCAATTACGTCATTCGCAAGCCTGCGGATCAATCCAACCAACCACTCATTCGGGTCACTCAAAACGACGTGCGGGCCATCCAAATGGCGAAGGCGGCACTCTATGCGGGCGTGCAGTTGTTGATGGATAAGCTGGAAATCACCCACGTCGACAAGATTCGCCTTGCCGGTGCATTTGGCAGCCACATCGACATGAAATACGCCATGGTGCTGGGGCTTATTCCGGACTGCGATTTGTCGAAAGTACAATCTGCGGGCAACGCCGCTGGTACTGGGGCGCGGATTGCTCTTTTAAATAAATCGGCGCGCGATGAAATTGAAGCCGTTGTCAGGCGCATTGAAAAAATTGAAACCGCCGTGGAACCAAAATTCCAACAACACTTCGTCGAAGCCATGGCGATGCCACACAAAACGGCGGCATTTACGAATCTGAAAAAAGTGATGACCTTGCCCCCGACCAAGGACGTGGTGACGCTGGGAGACGACGGCGCGGCGCGAAGGGTGAGAAGAAGGGGTTGATCAAGTCTGGCGGCCCCAGACCGCAGCACGGACAATCCGTCAAGGTTGTTACGCTGCTTTCTTTACCTGCGCTTTCTTCACACTCAACTGCACCTTCAACCCTGCCCTTGTGGCGAGTGTGGTCAGTGCATCCAGACTGAACTTGCTCAGTTTGCCGCGCATCAAATCGTTCAAGCGGGGGCGCGTGAGGCCGAGGCGTTTTGCGGCGTCGGCTTGTGTAATATTCCAGCTTTCGACGACTTTCTCTATTGAACTCATAAGATCAGATCGGAAAGTGAGGTTGATGGCTTCTTCTGGCGTTTCGGCCAATGCGTCCCACACATTTTCAAATTTCTGGCTTTTCATTTCAGGTTCCAATCAATTTGTATCTCAGTTTCGCGGCGTTCAAATCAACTACCGAGGTTTTCTGTGTCTTCTTTTGAAATGCATGCAGCACATAAACGCTATCGCCAATTGAAGCGACATAGATGACGCGATATATGCCCGAACGTTCAGTAATCCGAATCTCCCGCACGCCTTTTCCAACATCAGGCATGGGCTTCCAATCAATTGGATCATGTCCTTCTTGCACTCGCCTTAATTCACGACCGGCATCAACCCGTACTGATTCAGGAAACGACTTCAGTTTCTTGAGTGTATCGACGAGAAAAACAACTTGTTTCATATCGTTGATATGTATCAAAATCGATACTTTTGTCAACCCTTTCCAGCTCCTGCCCGCAGTGCCAGTACGCCTGCCCCCGCAATCAACAGCATGCCGACAATGGTGGTCCATTGTGGCACCTCGTTAAAGAACAGAAATCCGAACACCACGGCCCAGATCATGCCTGTGTATTCAAAGGGTGTGACGATGTTGGCTTGGCCCAGGCGATAGGCTTGGGACAGCAGGGTGGAGCCGAATGCGGCGATGATACCGCAGAGGCCCATGAGGCCCATGTCGTAAGTGTTGGGCACTTTCCAATCGCGGACCAGAAAATCAATACTGGGGTGGCCCGTAGGTTCGATGCCGAGCAACATGACCACGACGGCAATCGTCAGCGCGCCCAATAGATAAACCGTGTTCTGATAAAATGTCATGACCGTTGCGGGGACGTTGGCTCCATGTTTGCGGGCGAGTATCATGGCGTAAGCATAGGTTGCTGCGCTGATAAGGGAGAGTAGAGCCGCAGGTTCGAACAGACCCATACCGGGTTTCAGAATCACAAACACACCCACAAGGCCCAGCACGACAGCGGCCCAGGCTTTGGCAGTCACATGTTCACCCAGAAGCGGGCCGGACATGACCGTGATCAAAAGCGGCACCATGAAATAGAGGGCGATGGCTTCAGCCAGAGGTAATGCCGGGAAGGCCATGAAATATGTAGTGTAGGCACAGAGCAGCACCAGGCCTCGCAACACCATGACTTTCCAGTGTGGTGTGTCCAACTGGCGAATTCCGCCTGCGACCGCAACCATCGCGACAATAATGGGGAATGACACGATGGCGCGCAGCACAATGGCAAGCGTTACAGCATGCTCACCGCTGATGGATTTGATCACCGAATCTTGCAGCGAAAAGATCAGCGCGCCGCAGCAGAGTGCTGCGATGCCGAGCAAATTGTTGCGGGAGGTGAGAGTCGCCATTGGCTTCACATAAACGAATTACAACCTTGTGAGCAGTGCATAAACGGCATTCGCGCCTGCGTATCGACATCGTCTTCGCGGCTTGTTAGCAATAGGGATGACCCTGCTTGCCCCCCTTCATTCCGTCCTCGCCAAAACGGGTCTCGATGCTGTTTGCATTGTGCCCGGCGCCAACTTTTTGAGGCTTTACAACCACGAGTTCCACCAGATGGAACGGCCGCTTGTTATCATCGTGCCGGCCCGCGGCGTGGCAGTCGCAGTCGTGCCAAATATTGAGTTAGGTTCGTTCACACCCTTGGGTTTTGATGGATTGGTGTTCGATTGGCGCGATGAGGCGGGTTACATGGACGCCTTCATGCAGGCTGGTGCTGCGCTGCCGCAATTGGCTGCCGGCTCACGCATTGGGGTTGAAGGCCAGCGCATGCGGGTTTTTGATTTCATGGCGCTCCAGAAGGCCCTGCCCGCTTGCGCATTTGTTGATGCACACGCCGAGATTTCGTCGATCCGCTTGCACAAGACACCGGATGAAATTGCACGGTTGAAGCAGGCCATTATGCGGTCGGAGGCAGCACTTGAGGCGACGATCGCACAAGTGCAAGTTGGCCAGACTGAAAAGCAAGTCGAAGCCATATTGCTTTCAGAGTTGTTCCGCGCGGGATGTGACGGGTTGTCTTTCAGCCCGATTGTGGCGGCTGGCGACAATGCCGCCAATTCCCATGCGGTGCCGCGCGAAAACTACAAAATCAAAGCGGGTGATCCGTTGTTGATTGATTTTGGCGGGCGCTATCAACATTTCAGTGCTGACATCACACGGACGTTCTTTGTCGGCCATGTGAGCGACGAGGATCAGGCATTTTACAACACCGTGTTGGAAGCAAATGAACGGGGGCGCGCTGTGTCGAAGGCGGGAGTTACCGCAGGGTTTGTTGATGATGAAACCGCAAAAGTCTTGGCACGTTCACAATTTGCAAAATACAAGACACACAAAACCGGGCATGGCCTTGGATTGGATGTCCATGAGGCGCCGCAGATCATGCGCGGCAATTTTGATGTACTCGAACCGGGCATGGTCATTACGATTGAACCCGGGCTTTACCGTGAGGGCGAATGCGGTATCAGGATTGAGGACGATATACTAATTACCGAAAACGGGCACGAATGCCTGACGCAGTTTTCGCGCGCTTTGCGGGTTATCGGCTAGGCAATCGCGCTGTAAGCCACTGCGATGTCCGCGGCGACGCGGGCGTTGTTCATGACCAGTGCAATATTGGCTTTCAGCGACTTACCTTCGGTGATTTCAGCGAGCCGTTTCAGCAGGAATGGCGTCACATCTTTGCCATGAATGCCCTGCGTTTCGGCTTCAGAAATTGCCTTCTCGATATAAGGCATTATTTTCCCACGTGGAATCTCATCCTGCAATAAGATGGGATTCGCCACAACTACGCCACCTTTTAATCCTATGCTCCATTTTGAGTGAAGGAGGGATGCAAGTTGGTTTGGATTGTCTACGCGTTGTGTCAATTGGTGTCCGCTTTGGCGGCTGTAAAAGGCTGGGAATTCATCCGTTCCGTAGCCCACCACGGGCACGCCCTGGGTTTCCAGGATTTCGAGGGTCAACGCCAAATCCAGAATGGCTTTGGCGCCCGCCGTGACAACAGCCACATTGCTGTGGGCAAACTCCATCACATCGGCCGATATGTCGAAATTCTTTTCAGCTCCCCGGTGGGCACCCCCCATGCCGCCGGTGGCGAAGACGGCAATGCCCGCCATGGCGGCGATGCGCATTGTGGAGGCGACTGTGGTGGCACCGGTCATATTACGCGAGACGATGTAGGGAATGTCCCGCGTCGAAACTTTAGTGATCGACGGGCCGGTGCGGGCGAAGTGCTCCAAGGTTTCACTGTCAAGCCCTGCCCGCAATTCGCCGTCGACGATGGCGATGGTGGCAGGGGTGGCACCGCGTTCTGTGATCACGCGTTCAACTTCACGCGCCATTTCCAGGTTTTGAGGGAACGGCATGCCGTGGGCAATGATGGTGCTCTCCAGCGCAACAACAGGACGCCCGGCTTTCAACGCGGCAGATACAGGGTGCGAACAGATGACGTTCATCAATTACTCCAAGGTCGAATGGGCACTGGCGATAACGCGACCCGCCAGGGTTTGGCCGAAATTTGCGGCGGTGAGCAAATCATCGCCTTGCAGCAAGGCATAAACCAGTCCGGCGACGGCTGCATCCCCCCCACCGGTCACGTCGATGACGGGACCTGCGGGTTGAATGGGCACGTGGTCGATGTCGTCACCGTGGGAGATAAATGCGCCTTCTATCCCGGCATGGGCCACGATGTGTTGAAGCCCCAAGTCATGCAGCGCCTTGCAGCCCGCAACGATGTCACGGCTGCCGGTGAGACTTTCGATCTGGTCAAGATTGGGGGATGCCATGAAAACGGAACCGGACTGCAACAGTGCTTTCAATTTGGCGGATTTGGGCACCGACACGGGTTCGATGAACAGTTTATCGCGCGCAATGTCGGCGATAGCTTGCAAAGTGGCAAGTGGCAGGTTGCAATCGGCGACGACAAAGGTGGCGGCCCGCAGGGCATCGGCATGAACTTCAATCAGCTCAGGCGAGATTTCGTCTGCCGCGCGCATGTCGCTCATCGCAGTCACAAGTTCACCATTGGGGTTGAGCGCGGCGATGTAGGTTCCGGTGGCAGGTGCGGTTTGATTGATGCGTGTAGTATCAACGCCAGCGGCTTTGGTGGCGTGGAGAACGGCCTGACCCTGATGATCTTGGCCGATGACCGTGATCAGGCTGACGTTTGCGCCCAAACGTGCAAGATTATGGGCAATGTTACGGCCAACGCCACCCGGTGATGTTGTGATGGTGCTGGGGTTCGACGTGCCGAAGTGATTGATCGCAAGCGACTTGGCTTTGATGTCAAGGTTGGCACCGCCAATGACGATGATGGCGGGGGTCATGTACGGCCCTCACCTGCTTCGCCATGCTCAGCGTCCTCTCCCGCAAGCGGGAGAGGTGAAAACCATTCACTTCTCTCGCTTGCGGGAGAAGGTGGCGAGCGCAGCAAGACGGATGAGGGTCGCGCTTTAAAAATCCGTTGGCACTCCGCCTTCGCGTAGGCGTCTGTTGACGAAATCATCCAGTGCATCTTTTGCAGCCTCATCGAATGGAGGTGGGGCGTATTCGTTCAGGGCTTGCTTGTAAAGGCTGTTGGCGCGCTGAATAGCGTCGGGTCTGCCGGCGGCATCCCATTGCTGGTTGTTGCTCCAGTTCGACACCATTGGCGCATAAAACGCATCCGAGTACCGGGCAAGTGTATGTTGCGCACCAAAGAAATGCCCTCCCGGGCCGACTTCGCGGATGGCTTCGACTCCCAAGGCATCGTCATTGATTTCAATGGGTTGCAGGAATGCTTTCACCATCTGGATGAGATCGCAATCCATCACGAATTTTTCGAAGCTGGCAACAAGGCCCCCTTCCAGCCAGCCTGCCCCGTGCATGATGAAATTGCCACCACCCATGGTGAGACCCCAAAGCGAGAACACGCTTTCATAGGCGGCCTGTGCGTCCATCATGTTGGCGGCGTTGGTGTTGGAGGTGCGGAAGGGCACTTTGTAGCGGCGTGCCAACTGCCCACCGATGATGGTGCTTTTCATGTACTCAGGTGTGCCAAAAGCAGGTGCACCGGATTTCATATCAACATTCGATGTGAATCCGCCATAGATGACGGGGCTGCCTGGATTGACAAGTTGACAGTAGGTCATGCCGGCCAAGGCTTCCGCGTTCTGCTCGACCAATGCACCTGCAACGGTGACCGGTGCCATGGCCCCTGCCAGAGTAAAAGGTGTGACGCAGACAACCTGATTGCGGCGGCTCATCTCCGTCATGCCAATCAGCATGTTGGGATCGAGCTTCAACGGTGAGTTGGTGTTGACGATGGTGGTCAACGTTGGTTCACGGTCAAACTGTTCATGGGAAATGCCGCGCCCCAGCCGCGCGATTTCGATGGCGTCGCGAATGCGTTCGACGCCCAAAGAATAAGCCACGAAGGGTTTGTCACAGAGTTGCGTGACTTCACGCAAGACTTCGAGGTGGCGCACGCCTGCATGAATGTCGATGGGTTCAACAGGGTAACCTGAAACAAAATCGATGGCGTTAAAGTGTTGGGCCAGTTTGATGAATTTGGTGAAATCAGCGCGGTTGCCAGTGCGACGTCCATTATCGACGTCATGGCAGTTGGGTGGACTGCCAACTGTGCCAAAACTGATGTGGTCGCCGCCGATGTGAATATTGCGCTCGGGGTTGCGGGCATGAATGGTGAAGTGCTCCGGCGCATGTGCCATCGCCTCTTCAATCATGCCGGGGTCAAAGCGCACGCGTTCACCGTCAATGGTGGCACCCGCTTTTTTCAGCACGTCACGCGCTTCCGGCCACATGAAGTCCATGCCGATTTCGGACAGCACTTTCATGGAGGCCTGATGAATGGCTTCGATCTGATCGTCGCTGACAAGGCGGGTAGGTGGAAAATTGCGTTTGGCCTTGATGGGCTTTTGCTGTTGAATCGCCGTGCTCACGGGTCGGCGCGAAACATCCCGGCGGCTGCGGCGATTGGGGTCTGGTTGCTGGTCGGTCATGCGGCTTTTCCTGCGATGCGATAGCTGCTCAAAGCAGGGTCGGTGGCCACTTGTTTCATCAACCAGTCCTCGAAGCGTTTGATCTTGTTTTTCTTGCGGTGCTCGGCGCTGCAGGCAAAATACCATTGGTGTTTATGCGGCACCCGCAACGGAAAAGGTTGTACCAGGCGACCGAGTTTGATTTCTTCAGATGCGAAGGGCCCAATGGTCATGGCAACGCCCCTGCCCTCAATCGCTGCTTCCTGAGCGAGGATGTAGGAGTCCACGGCCAGGCGGTTTTGCGATTTTGTATTTTTAACCCCCGCACCATCCAACCAAATTTGCCAGTCTTCTTCGGCGGTGTAGACATCGATGAGTTTGTGCTTGCTGAGGTCGGCGGGCGTTTTCAAGGCATTCTCGCCTTGCATTAACTTTGGCGAACACACCGGCACCAACATCGATTGAAACAGCGGCGCATAATAATGTTGGGGAAATTTATTGCGGGCCAGCACCAGCCCCACATCCACATTCCGCTCGTCAAAATCCCAATCGAAATATGATGTAGAGAGACGTACTTTCACATCGGGGAAGCGGCGCTCAAAATCATGCAAGCGCGGGATCAACCATTTCAAGGCGACAGTGACATAGACCTGGATGGTCAGTTCGTTGTCGACGGTGGAGGGTTTGATGGCCTTGGTATGGGCCTCGATTTGGTCGAAGGCGTCTTTGATGGTGGGGAAATAGGCTTGGCCGGAGGTGGTCAATTCAGCCCGGCGGGCATCGCGGCGAAACAGCGTGAGACCCATGCGGTCTTCCAGAAGCTTCACCTGATGGCTGACCGCGGAGCGTGTGATGCCAAGTTCGGTGGCGGCGGCACGAAAGCTGCCGAGCCTCGCGGCCGCTTCAAAAGCCGTTAAAGCGCGCAAAGGCGGAAGATCGCGTTTGGCCACGTTGATTCACCCTTATTTATGGTTGAATGTGGAATAACATGGGTAAAATCGAAGTGTGAGTGCCAGAATGGTGAGATATTTAGACCATCCTGAGGGCGAGATTGGCGCTTACGGATCAGGCGTGGAAGGGGCAGGATGCAAAAGAAGTTTTCCCTCACCTGCTGCTGCGCAGCGCCCTCTCCCGCAAGCGGGAGAGGTGAAGAAGTTTCACTTCTCCCGTTTACGGCAGAAGGTGGCGAGCGCAGCGAGACGGATGAGGGATGTGATAATGGGAGCCTGACATGACCTTAGCTGAAGACCTTTCCAGACGCCGCGGTGGGCGTGATGCCAGGCGGGCTATCCGTTCTGCACCACTGACCGACGCATTGTCAGCCGTGCGGCCAGGCATGGTGGGTGGGAAATATGCGCCGCTGTCGCAACCCGATATGGAGCGCATTCATCGGGCAGCGCTGCAACTGTTGGAAAACGTCGGGCTTGGCAGTGCCATTCCGTCTTGTGTGGAAGCCATGTCAGCGAAAGGTTGCTGGATCAACGCCAAGGGGCGTTTGTGCATTCCCCCTGCTTTGGTCGAAGAAACCATTGCCAAGGCGAAGCGCAATTTCGTGCTGCATGCGCGCGATCCCAAGCATGATATGGAGCCCTCTGGTAAGCGTGTGTATTTTGGCACCGCTGGCGCTGCTGTGCATATCGTCGAGCCGAAGACGCGGGAATATCGCGAGTCGCTGCTGGTCGATCTTTATGATGCCGGGCGGATCGTTGACAATTGTGAACATATCCATTTCTTTCAGCGCCCGATTACCGCACGCGACATGATCACTGGCCATGATCTCGATATCAACACGATGTATGCCTGCCTAGCGTCAACGCAAAAACACGTTGGCACGTCGATGGTAGAGCCATCACATGTTGAAGAATGTCTCGAAATTTTGCATGCCATCGCAGGCAGCGAAGAGAAATGGCGGGAGCGTCCGTTTGTTTCACAATCGAATTGCTTTGTCGTACCGCCCTTGAAGTTTGCCGAAGATGCCTGTCGTTGTCTGGAAGCAGCGGCGCGCGGCGGCATGCCGGTGTTGTTGCTCTCAGCAGCGCAAGCCGGGGCCACTTCACCTGCTGCTTTGGCGGGCACTGTGGTGCAAGCGGTATCCGAGTGTTTGGCGGGTTTGGTTTACATCAACTGCGTCGTGCCAGGGGCGACTGCCATTTGGGGGCCTTGGCCGTTTGTGTCTGATTTGCGTACCGGATCAATGTCAGGTGGCTCAGGCGAACAGGCCTTGATTACGGCTGGATGTGCGCAGATGGGACAGTTTTATAACCTCTCCGTCGGCTCAGCTTCTGGCATGTGCGATTCCAAAATGCCGGACATGCAAGCCGGTTATGAGAAGGGTGTGACCGCTGGAATTGCGGCGATGACGGGCATCAACCTGATGTATGAGTCGGCAGGTATGCATGCATCGCTGCTGGGCTTCTGCTTGGAAAGTTTGCTCATCGACAACGACATGTTGGGGGCGATCAATCGCAATGTGCGCGGCATTGAGGTGACGGATGAGTCATTATCGGTCGATGTCATTACCGAAGTTTGTTTAGATGGACCGGGGCATTATTTGGGTTCAAACCAGACGCTGACACTGATGCAGAAAGATTATGTCTATCCGCACATGGCAAACCGCATGAGCCCGAAGGAATGGAACGAGGCGGGAAAACCCGACATTGTGGAAAAGGCGGCGGCGCGGAAACGTGAAATTCTGTCGACTTATTATCCGGAATACATCGACCGTGATCTGGATGCGCGCATACGGGCAAAGCATGATATTCGTTTGCCGCGCGAAGTGATGGAGCTTGGCGATCCTCGCTGGAGATAAGTTTTGGACCACCCTGTTCTGAATGCAATCCGGGCTAAGGCCTTTACAGCACTTGGCTGGTTTGCACCTCGGGACATGGATGAGACGAAGTTTGTCATTCTCATCGGCAATGCGGGTCTTGATATGTTCAGGCGTTTTGCCCGCGAGCGCGATGAGCGTATCGCATCCATGGACGAATGGACAAAAGCAGTGGTGGATCCACTTGCGACCATGCTTGGCGCGCGGGCAGCTTATCCGTTTGATCTACCGCATCAACCGATCCTGACCTGGGCGCGGGCGGCTGGTGCTGGTCATGTATCGCCACTTGGTTACAATATTCATTCGACCTATGGGCTTTGGCATGCCTATCGCGCGGCGCTATTGTTCCCGGTGGAGTTTGACATGCCACGCAACTCTGCGGGCGCACATCCGTGTGACTCCTGTGTTGCAAAACCGTGTTTGAGGGCTTGCCCGGTTTCGGCTTTTGACGGTGACACTTACGATGTTGCCGCATGCGGACAACACATTCTCTCTGAACATGGCGAGGATTGTGTGACGGGCGGCTGTAAAGCGCGGCTTGCCTGTCCAGTAGGCGTGCAATACCAATATCATCCACGGCAGATGCAGTTTCATATGAAGGCGTTTCAAAAGGCGCGGGCGAAAGATTTAAAATGAGATACGAAACCATTCGGCGCAAGTTGGCTGCTGGCGAGACTATTATACTCGACGGAGGCACGGGGACAGACATTCAACGCCGCGGTGCGCCGATGAGTGGCGAGACCTGGTGTGCGGACGCCAACCTGACACATGGTGAAATCGTGACGCAGGTTCATCTCGACTATATCGCGCA
>JANOPL010000148.1:0-16755 GCA_031421835.1 Hyphomicrobiales bacterium
CCCGTGTGGTCGCATCGGCAAACGCTTTCTATCGGTTGACAGCCACACCCGCATGATGGCGGCATCACAACCCTTTATCTCGGGTGCGATTTCGAAAACCATCAACATGCCAAATGATGCAGCCGTAGATGAATGTAACGCGGCTTACATGCTGTCGTGGAAACTTGGCATCAAGGCCAATGCGCTCTATCGCGATGGCTCCAAACTGTCGCAACCTTTGTCCTCGCAGCTGATCGCTGATGAAGACAGCGATGATGATGTGGGCGAAGCTCTTGCTGCCAAATCCATGCCTTCGCGGGTTGAAACCATTGTTGAGCGGATTGTCGAGCGCGTCGTCGAACGCCAGTTCGAGCGCGAAAAGCTGCCTTCACGCCGCAAGGGCTATACCCAGAAGGCCGTCGTCGGCGGTCACAAGGTCTATCTCCGCACCGGTGAATATGAAGACGGCAAGCTTGGTGAAATTTTCATCGACATGCACAAGGAAGGTGCCGCCCTTCGCGCCATGATGAACAACTTCGCCATCGCGATTTCTGTTGGTCTGCAATATGGCGTGCCACTGGAGGAATACGTGGATGCGTTTACATTCACCAAGTTCGAACCTGCCGGCATGGTTCAAGGCAACGACTCGATCAAGAACGCCACATCGATCCTCGATTATGTGTTCCGCGAGTTGGCCGTGTCCTACCTCGGCCGCAATGATCTGGCTCATGTCGACCAGACCGAATTTGAGTTCGACTCACTTGGCAAAGGGGTGGATGACGACGTGGCTGCAAAGCCCGCGAAACAGTTTGTCTCCACGGGCTTCGTGCGCAAGAGCAACTTGAGCAATGTGGTCATGATCCCGCAAAGTGTTGCCGTTGCAACATCCGCTGCGCATGCCCTTCAAATGCGCGCTGCCGATGCGATTTCAGTGGGATCGCTTGCAATTGCCACCGAAGCCAAAGTCACCATGCCTGAACCCATGGTGATGAAGCAAATGGACCGCCGCACGGAGGCCAAGCTGAAAGGCTACGAAGGCGACTGCTGTGGCGAATGCGGCAACTACACGATGGTGCGAAATGGCACTTGCATGAAGTGTGATACGTGCGGGTCTACGAGCGGGTGTTCGTGAGGAGAAACCATGAGAAAAGCTTGGACTGATGGCAGTATTGCTCAATTAGCGGAGGACCTTAGGAAGTTCTTAGGCCTGCCGCTTTGGATGCGCATTGATGTCAAAACACTAATTCTAAAGTTTGAACATCATCCAGACGAGCGCAAACGCATTCGATTTGTTGAGATGCCTGCGGGTTATCTCAAAGGTTTTGCCGCAAAAGCGCGACCTAAAAATCGAACAATTTTCTACAAATCTGGCCTAATGGATCAAGCTGTGGCTGGAGTAGCAAGCGCAATTGCAATTTTTATCGAAGAAATGGGTCACTGTTTCTTACACAAAACCGTAGATTCTATTGATCATGCTGAAGGCGCAGACAGCAGAGCCGCGAATTTTTATGAATTTCAAGAAATGGAAGAAGAAGCGCGAAAGTTCGTCTTTTATACTTTTGCTCCGGTATCGGAGGTCTACTCAGTTACCGACCCCAAGTTCCTTGTTGAGAAATTTGGTATGCCAGCAGACTTGGCAGCCGAATATGTTGAACATCTGAAAGAAACACGGGGGGAAATTGAAAAACACCCTGCTCCTGATAGTGTGATAAAGTATCGGAAGCGCCGCAAACTTGAAAAGAAGAGTATAGGCAAACAAAACGAAACACAGGCGCTATTGCCGTGGCAATTTTCTGCGCCTTCGAATGCGAATACGGCAACGGCTTTGAACAATCCACACGCTGGTTTTCTGGATGAGAAGTGTGACGCTTGCAACAACAAAACATTACGCAATATTGGTGGCTGCAAGCAGTGTTTGTGTGGACAAACTAACGGATGTGACGACTAGCGTATCGAGTAGAATGCAAAGGCCGGAGGAAACTCCGGCCTTTTTGTTTGGGTGCATCCCTCGTCGCCGTCATCCCCGGGAAGGCTGGGGTCCGGATTACTTCCGAAACTGAGTTTGTAACTAGCGGGATGCCAGCCTGCGCTGGCATGACGAAGCTTAGAGGTAAAGTAAAGCGGCAAGTCATCTGTCCTGAGTTTCACTTTACTCATCTCCCCACATCCCGTCATCCCAGCGAAGGCTGGGATCCCGCTCACAACGAGCATGCGGATTGTAGTTAGCGGGATGTCAGCCTGCGCTGGCATGACGAGCAGTAGGGTTGATGTAACTTTAGAAAAATGAAACAGTCCGGCTATGCGCGACGAAAAATTCCCTTCCGTCTACATCATGGCTGATCGTTATCGCGGTACCATTTATGTCGGTGTCACAAGTGCTCTGTGGAATCGCGTTGCTTCGCACAAGGACGAGGCGTTCAAAGGGTTCACTTCAAAGTACAAACTGAAGTCGCTTGTTTGGTATGAGCACCACCACACTATGCTTGATGCAATCAAACGTGAAAAACAAATGAAGGCATGGCAGCGGGAGTGGAAGTTTCGGCTGATTGAAAATTTCAATCCGAATTGGTTGGACTTGCATGAGTCAATTGACTTCGTTGGAACACTCGTTGAACCCAAGTAACGCGAAAATCAAACTTTGAAAACGTCACCAACGGGATGCCAGCCTGCGCTGGCATAGCGGTTCAGTGAGAGCACAAGCATTTCGAATTGTGTAACCACGCAAAAATATTTGTGGACAACCTTTGCCTCTTCACTTCTCTGCAACCTGCCAGGCCAAAAAACCTTCACGCGGTCATCATTTGCTCCGTTTACGGAGCATCCTTTCCAATCAACGCTTTTATGGCCCAGTACTCGCACAAGTCGTTTCCTCCGCCTACGGATGAAATTCGAAATCGTTGAACGTTTACCACTTGTTAGGCAGATTCAACGACAACACCAGATATGGTTCGGTATCTTGCCGAATCACACAAACGGGTTCAGAAAGATTTTCAGTGACAAGCGCTTTTATGATCAACAGTCATGCATTGCGATTGTATCACGATAGTAGAGCCTGCGTTGTGGGGCAAAAACAACTCAATCATCTAGGAGATGAACATGGCTGCTAAGAAAGCTGCAAAGAAAACCGCAAAGAAAGCCGCTAAGAAGGCTGCTCCGAAGAAGGCTGCCAAGAAGAAGGCACCTGCTAAGAAGAAGGCCGCTAAGAAGGCTGCAAAGAAGGCCTAAGCTTTTTTTGTTTGAGAGTTTTCTCTCGATCATCGGCTCCAGTCGGCACACGCCACTGGAGCCGATTTCGTTTACTGATAGACGTAGATCTTGGCGCCAATCTTGACGCGGTCATACAAGTCGATCACGTCGGCATTCATCATGCGAATGCAGCCTGACGATACTGCGCCACCAATCGACGCTTCATTGTTGGTGCCGTGCACACGGTAAATTGAACTGCCGATATACATCGCACGCGCGCCCAATGGATTGCCCGGGCCACCTTCCATGAAGGGCGGCAGGTCCCTGCCCTTTGCGGCTTCACGGCGGATCATTTCAGCAGGTGGTGTCCATGACGGCCATTCGGTTTTGCGGCTGATGCGGTTTTGACCGCTCCACTGCATGCCTTCTTTGCCAACACCAACAGCATAGCGAATGGCTTCGCCATTGCCCTTTACGTAATACAAAGCACGCTCAGGTGTGCGGATGATAATGGAGCCTGCGGGGTACTTTGACTCGTTCCAGTCCACAGTCTGGCGGGATTTGCGACCCGATAAACCAGCTGCGCCCAATGATGCATATTGCACAGGGCGACCATTGGTGGTGACACGGACTTTGCGCGTGCCGAATAGGCACTGCATGAAGCCTTTGCAGTCTTTGCGGGCCACAAGGCGCTTCTGCTTTTCAGCATTTTGCAGTGCCTGCTTTTGATCCTTGAGCTTCTTCAAGGCGTCGGCGCGTTTTTCGGCCTGCAAAAGTTTCTTTTTCTGAGACGCTACGGCCAGTTTCTTTTTCTTCACAACCAGCGCTTTTTCCTTTTCAGGCTGGGGTGCTGCAAAGCCCGCGGGGGCAAGGCTTGTTACAGCAAAGGCTACGGCCACAGTTGCAGCCATCAGATGTCGCATCATTCTTTTCGTCCTCGATTAAAGCTCAAGCGGAAACTTTTGGAGCCCCCACGAATCCGCCTTTATAGTTAATATCAGGTTTCTGGCAGATTCAAACGGATGTGAAGTTCACGAAGTTGTTTGGGTGTCGCATCCGAAGGTGCCCCCATGAGCAGGTCTTGCGCCTGCTGGTTCATGGGGAACAGCGTGATCTCGCGGAGGTTGCTGGCTCCCACGACCAGCATGACGATGCGGTCAACGCCAAAGGCCATGCCGCCATGGGGCGGTGCGCCATATTGGAAGGCGCGGTACATGCCGCCGAACTTTTCTTCCACAACGGCCTTGTTCATGCCGGCAATTTCAAAGGCTTTCACCATGGTCTCAGGCGAATGGTTACGGATGGAGCCTGAAGCGATTTCAAAACCGTTGCACACCATGTCGTATTGGTAGGCCTTGATGGTGAGCGGGTCTTGGGTCTGTAACGCCTCCATGCCGCCTTGCGGCATTGAGAATGGGTTGTGGCAGAAGGCGACGTGCTTTTCCTCGTCGTCCCACTCGTAAAATGGAAAATCAACGATCCAGGCCAGTGCGAATTCGTTTTCGTTGGTGAGTGACAGTTCCTTGCCTACACGGGTGCGCGCATCGCCTGCAAACTTCACAAACCTCTCAGGCCGCCCAGCTACAAAGAAGCATGCATCGCCCACGCCGAGGCCCATGGTGGTGCGAATGGCTTCGGTGCGTTCAGGGCCGATGTTCTTTGCAATTGGCCCCGCCCCTCCCTCTTCACCATCACGCCAGAATATGTATCCCAAACCCGGTTGGCCTTCGCCTTGCGCCCAGCTGTTCATGCGATCACAAAACGCGCGTGAGCCTCCGGTGGGTGCGGGGATGGCCCATACTTCGACCTTCGGATCATTGGCGATCATGCTCGCAAACACTTTGAAGCCCGAGCCCGCAAAGTGTTCTGTGACAGCTTGCATGACGACGGGATTGCGCAAGTCCGGCTTATCCGTGCCGTATTTGCGCAATGACTCGGCGTGGGGAATGCGTGGCACGTCTTGGCGCACGGTTTTGCCGTTGGCAAACTTCTCGAAGGTATCGAGGATCACCGGTTCCATTGTTTCAAAAAGCTCGTCCTGCGTCACAAAACTCATTTCCAGGTCGAGTTGATAAAATTCGCCCGGCAAACGGTCAGCACGCGGGTCTTCGTCGCGGAAGCATGGGGCGATCTGGAAATAGCGATCAAAGCCCGCCACCATCAGCAGCTGCTTATATTGTTGCGGCGCTTGCGGCAGGGCGAAAAATTTGCCGGGATGGATGCGTGACGGCACAAGGAAGTCGCGTGCACCTTCAGGCGATGAGGCCGTGAGAATGGGCGTTGAGAATTCGTTGAAGCCGATACCCGTCATGCTGTTGCGCAAACTGGTGACCACCTTCGTGCGGGTCATGATGTTTTTGTGCAGCGTCTCGCGACGCAAATCGAGGAAGCGATATTTGAGACGAATGTCTTCAGGATAATCAGGCTCACCAAATACTGGCAGTGGAAGTTCGGCTGCTTGTGACAACACCTCGATGTCAGTGGCATAGACTTCAATTTGGCCCGTCGGCATGTCGGCGTTTTCAGTCCCGGCCAAGCGTGCGCGCACCGCACCGTCCACTTTGACTACCCATTCCGAGCGCACACTTTCTGCAGTTTTGAATGCTGGTGATGCAGGGTCAGCCACCACTTGCGTCATGCCGTAGTGATCACGCAGGTCGATGAACAACACACCGCCATGGTCACGCACGCGGTGTACCCAGCCCGAAATGCGGGTGTCAGTCCCCTGGTGTTCGGGGCGCAAGGCGCCACAGGTGTGGCTACGGTAACGGTGCATCATGGCTAGCGGAAGTCCTTGGATATTCCGCGCTAAAGCGCATGAGGCAAGCGATTTGTCAAGTTTGACGGGTCAGCTTAACCGTTCGATGCAGCCTTGACTGCGGGTGTTTTCCCACAGACCTTTTTACCGTCTTTGGTCACGCACTTGTCTGTGACCTTCTTCACTTTGTCGTCAGGTTTTTTCGATGAGACAGCAGCGACCTTCTTTGCCTTGTCATCAGGCTTCTTGGCAGCGGCGACTTTTTTTGGTTTCACGTCTTTTTTCTTGGCCGCTTTTACATCTGGCTTTTTCTTGGGCTGGCCCAAATTCCAGAAGAAGCCGCGTTGCTGGTTCTTCTTGACGACACGATCAATGTCATCGCCCACTTGGGCAAAGCTGCGGCCTGCACCGCCGCCACTGAAATCAAAAAAGCCACCCTTCAGTGTTACACGGGTGTTGCTCATGCCTGCGTCGCCCACCAGAGCAAACAGCTTGGCTGCATTTTCGGGAGCCAAGCGCACGCAACCGTGGGAGGCACGACGCCCCAAACTCTTGGTGTAAAAACTGCCGTGAATGGCGTGGCCGCGTTCGGTAAAGAAAATCGAATGGGGCATAGGTGCGTCATCCCATTCCTTCGAAAAATGATCCTTCTCCATGCGGAATGGCCGGAATGTACCGGAGGGCGTTTCATAACGCGCAGCCCCTGTCGACACCGGCCATACATATTCCGTATCGCCATCCACCTTCACCGTCATTTTCTGGCTGACTTTGCTGATGATGATTTCGACCTTTTTTGCCAAGGCATTGCCGCTCGTAAAGGCGATCGCCAAAATGATTGCGAAAGCGGAGGCCAGGCGGCTGCAAAGGTGCATGATGATGTCCCAAGTGATTTGCGGTCCGATCAAACTAGCCCAACCGGGGCAAATCTGTAAATCACATAAAATTGCGGGTCAAAACTGTGCTTTTGCCGCATCATACCGGCTGTGCCGTGGCTTCCATTGACAGGCCAAGCAGCCCGCCGCAAAACTATCTTTGGGACCAAAGCGAGACGTCGTTTTCAATGCAATATTTGACTGCCGAGAACATTTTCATCTGGCTGTTTCATGCCTCGAATTTGATGGCGTTTCTGGCCTTCCTGTTGCGGGACCAGCTGCATCTGCGGGTGATGATGGCGTTAAGCCTGTTGCTGCAAGCACTTTACTATTACGCCATCCCCGGGGGACCGTTCTTTGATCCCCTGTTCTGGAAAATCGTTTCTTTCCTCGCCAACGCCGTGATGATTGTGCTGGTTTTCGGCGGACGGCTGGATTTTGGCATCCCCTCCGACCTGCGCGAGCTGTTCAACAAGATCAGCGTTTTGTCGCCCGGGCAGTTTCGTAAACTCATCGCAATATCAACGCGCACACTTGCTGGCGAAACTCCACTCATTACGCAAGGTGTACAGCCAGATTGCTTGCACTATCTGTTGGCAGGTACCGCGCAGATCGCCAAAGGGCACAACGAAGCCACAATTACCGCAGGTGTTTTTTTGGGTGAAATAGCATTTCTCAACAATCAAGTCGCCACTGCCACAGTTCATTTGGCGCCCGAGAGTTCATGCATCACATGGAAAACCGCTCAACTTCAGCAAATGATGCGGAAAGATAAAGCCATCGAAATTGCGCTGCGTGGCGTGTTCAATGCAGACTTGGCGGCAAAGGTTTCAAACAGTCTTCCTTTGCAAGCAGACTCACATTCAGACCACCAATCTCATCCAAATAGATGATTTATGGATCAAACATGTGAGCCATAAGAGGGCTTGAGTTTGTATGTTAACAGAGGAAGAACTGTCAGTGGACACGTTGTTATCGTCGAACGCATTGTTTCTCATTTATAATCTTGGCAATTTTTTTGCCTTCATCGCATTTTGGCCACGCGATATTTTGCAGCTTCGCTGGTTCATGGCCTGCAGCATGGGTTTGCTTTCCGTATATTTCTTTGCGCTTCCCGGAGGCCCCATTCTGAATGCGTTATTCTGGATGGTCCCAACGTTCATCATCAATGTTGTGATGATCATGCAGCACCACCGCGAACGTCGAGACCATGGGATTGCAGATGACGTAAGACCGCTCTACGAAAAAATAGCGGTCCTCACCCCCGCACAGTTTCGCAAACTGATTGCGATTGCGTCTCGAACATCAGGTCGGGGAGCCAAAATACTGACGGAAGGTAAACCGTCAGGGCAATTGCATTTCCTGCTGTCCGGACAGGCAAAACTTGAAAAGGGATCAAAGGCGCACAAAATCGAAAGTGGAACCTTCTTGGGTGAAGTGTCGTTCATCAATCAAACGGTGGCGTCGGGTACTGTCGTCCTGGCAGACGCATCGGAGTGCCTATCTTGGGACACTAGGGTTCTGGCTGATCTGATGAAAAGAGATATGGCCATCGACATTGCCATGCGCGGCATATTCAATCGCGACCTGGCGGCGAAGGTGGCGAACAGTGTTCCACTGCAGCACCCGGCATCGTAAATTACTTTGAATGATCAGCCAGCGCACGTTCAATTCGGCGGTCAGGGATGAGCCACATGAGTGCGACAGCGACTGTCAACATAAGACCTGCAATTGGCAGGACAAAACTTGCAGCCATGGCCGCAACATAGCTCACCAACGAAATCTTGCCTTTGGTGTCGCTACCGATGGCACGATCAATATCTGATCCGGCGCCGTGTACAGCTTTGATACTTAGAACGAGAATCGTATAGGCAATCGCGCACATGAAAAGGTTCAATGCGTAAACAAATATCGTCCATTGACCAAAATGATTTTCGCCCATCCAACCCGTCGAGAACGGGATCAATGATAGCCAAAACAACAAGTGGAGGTTGCTCCACAAAATACCACCGGACACAGTTTTCACGGTGTGCATCAAATGATGGTGGTTGTTCCAGTAAATGCCCACATACAAAAAGCTCAAGATATAGCTGAAAAACACGGGCCAAAGCTTGAAAAGCGTCGCCAAGTCATCACCATGTGGAACCTTCAGTTCCAAGACCATGATTGTGATGATGATGGCAAGCACGCCATCGCTGAATGCTTCCAACCGTGTTTTGCCCATTTTTTCCCTCAAGCAATTGTAGGATAAGCTTTTGCTTCACGCATCTTCAACAACTGCCAAACGACAAACACACCAACGGCCTTGCTCATCACTTCCATCACAAAGGCGGCAGGCGTGAGATAGCCAGCCAGATGTTGGAATACCACTGTATCAAGTGGCACGGCAATCAGGCTCGACACCAGAATGCGGCTTTGCATGGATTTTTTCCAGAACGAGAACACGCCCCAGTCCGCCGTTTCGGAAATGACGAAGGCCACAAGACTGGCGATGGCGATGGCGGGATCGACCATAAAATAAGTCAGAACGCCCGCCAGCAAGGTCGCCACCAGAATGCGATGGCCGATTTCGCGTTGCGCATAATCACGCAAAACGAAAACAGCCCCCACTACGAGATTGGCCAAAAATAAATCTCCCCAAGCCGTTTTCCAGAACGTCACCCCTTCGAGAAGTTGCGCAGGTGCAAACAGCCAATTCACTGCCAAAATGGAAATGACGTAACTGAGCGTCCAGAAGACTGACTTGGGGGTGAGAGACATTAGCCAACGATTTCCTTGGCCAAGAAGTTTTGCTTGATTTCCTTCTTGGCGTTTTCCGCGCTGTCGGAACCATGCACCGAATTTGCATCAATTGAAATTGCAAATTCCTTGCGGATTGTGCCTGCGACGGCGTCGGCCGGGTTGGTTGCACCCATCACATCGCGATATTTTTTCACGGCATTGTTGCCTTCCAGCACCTGTACAACAATCGGGCCGGATACCATGAACTTTACCAGATCCTTGAAGAATGGACGCTTGGCATGAACGCCATAAAATTTCTTGGCATCAGCCAATTTCCACTTCACGCGCTTTTGCGCGATGATGCGGAGGCCAGCGGCTTCGATCTTGGCGTTGATGGCGCCTGTCAGGTTGCGCTTGGTCGCGTCCGGCTTGATGATGGAGAAAGTACGTTCAATTGCCATTGTGTTGTCCTCTTTGAAATGGAATGGCCCGCTCATAGCGGGCCATTCCTCATACTTCAAGTGTTGGACTTCAAGGTGGTCGCTAGGACTATTCGTCGAGTTGACCAATTACCGCTGTGGCGCGGCTTAATGAAACACGGCGGTTTTCCTGCTCGGCATCAGCCGTTGGAATTTTCAGGTAGCGTTCACCTAATCCAACTGTCTGGAGGTTTTTACCAGGGATAATATAGTATGTGCTCAATGCCTTTTTGACAGCTTCAGCACGCGCCTTTGACAGCTTCGCATTGTAAGCATCAGAGCCCACCGCATCCGTGTGGCCTTCGATCAAAAACACTTCACGCGGATACTTCGCCAGAATGCTTTCGATCACTGATGCGATTTGGTCGAGATTGTCGACCTCTTCTTCCCTCACGAAGGCTTCATTGAAACCGAATCGAATGGTATCAATTTCAATACGTGTCATAGCCTTGCGTGCGTCTGGATTGGTGGCAATGTCTTCGGCGCGAACTTTGCGAATGACCTTTTTGCGGGGTGCCGCAAGCAATGCGCGTTCAATGTCACTGTCTTCCACTTCAGCTGCGAAGATGTCTTCCGGCAAATCCTCATCTCCGAAATTACGGTCGTCTTCGATGATGATGCGTCGGATGTTGGCAGGCTTGTCCCTTTCAACCCGGCGGCTGTCGCGTTCCTGTTCGAGGCGCTGACGCATGATGCGACGCTCAATGCGGGTCTGTTCAAGCCATTCCTGGCGCTGCTCTTCATCGTAGTCACGGAACTGCTCCGAGGTTTCAAAATCGCGCCGCGCCCGGATGCGGTAACGCAATTCGCTTTCTTCCAAATCCTCAGCGTTGCGGCGGTCGCGCAGAATTTCCCTGACCGGGGTTTCAGCCGTGATAATGATATTGATGTTAGGACGGATTTTAATCTTTGGCGCGGGTTGGTCCGGGTTTGCAGCTGCTTGTGCTTCAGCTTTTTTGGCTGCATCGGCTGCTTGGGCCACAGCCATTTTTGCATCTTCTTCAGCTTTCGCTTTCGCTACGCGATCACGCAGAATCACTCTCTCGCTGCGCAATTTGTCGCGCAATGCACGCTCGGTTTTGACCGAAAGCTCGTTCTCTGCCATCAAATCGCGCATACCGTCCAAGCGAGTGCGCAATGCATCGTCGCTGAGTCCGTCAGCTGGCGTTGCGTCGTCCAAGAAAGCGCGGGCACGCTTTTCTGCTTCGGGGTCGCCAGCATTGCCGTCGAGTTCCTTGGCTTCAACCTTGTCAACAACGACAGGTGCGGCAGGTGCCACCGGTTCAGCCGTCTTGGCTTCTGCAGGTTGCTCGACAACAGGGGCGACTTCCGGCTGGGGCGTTGCTTCCTGAACAGGCTGCGCCTCAGGCTGAGGTGCAGCCTCTTGAACCGGCTGGGCTTCAGGTTGCACAGTAGGTGCTGCTTCTTGTACTTTTTTGGCTTCTTCAGCTTTCTGACGTTCGACCAAGGCGGTGCGGGCAGCCTTGCCGATATCAGCCAACTTGCTGCGCACATCTTCCGGCAGCGCATCATTTTTGGATTGCTGGCGCGCAAATTTGGCGCGCGCTGCGAGTTGCTCTGCATCCAATTCATCAAGGTTTCGGGCGTCATTCAACAGTTCGGTCACATCCGCTGGTATCTCGGCGGGTGGTGGTGGCTGTTCAGCGGCTTTTTCCGGTTGGGCCTCAGGTTGTGGTTCAGCTTTGGGGGCGGCTTCCTGAACGGGTTGCTCCGCTGGCTTTTCTTCTGCGGGTTTTTGTGCGGCCTGCCGGGTCTCAAGTTCAGCGCGGTCAGCGTCCACCATGGCCTGGAGCTGGGCCTTCACATCATCGGGTATACCGTCCATTTTATAAGCGCGGCGGGCCAATTTCACCCGATTTTTTAAGTCATCATCAGATAGTTCTTGGGCGGCTCGACGGTCATTGATCAGTGCTACAACTTCTTCAGGCAATTGGGCGGGTGCAGCTTCAGCAGCTGGCTGCTCCGCTGCCGGGTCATTGGTGCTCTCTTGAGCGGCACTTACGCCTGCAAACAGTGTCAATGCCAAAAGGCTTACAGCAGCAAATTTCAATTTCATTCCGTCCTCCGATTCAAATTCTATTGGCCTTTAGTGTACACCTACTTGGGCAAAACTAAGGGTCAGATGTGATATTTTTGCCACATAGATGAACCGGGGATGAACAGAACTAAAGCCGCCCCGCGTCAATAATGCGCTTGAGAAATGAACGCGTACGCTCTTGATTTGGTTCCCCGAAAATCTGTTCCGGCGGCCCCTCTTCGTGCACCACGCCTTCATGCAGGAAACATACTTTTGACGCGACTTCCCGTGCAAAGCCCATTTCATGGGTGGCGAGCAACATCGTCATACCCTGCGTTGCCAGGTCACGCACGATGTTCAGAACCTCAGAGACCAATTCCGGATCAAGCGCTGACGTGATTTCGTCCAGCAACATCAGTTTGGGTTCCATGGCCAAGGCGCGTACAATGGCGACGCGCTGTTGTTGGCCGCCCGACAGTCGATCGGGATAATCCTTGGCTTTCTGATCCATACCGATGCGTTTCAACAGCGTCATCGCCCGGTCTTCTGCTTCTGCCTTGCCGAGATTGAGAACTTTCAACGGTGCCAAGGTCACATTTTCCATCACATTCATGTGCGGAAACAGATTGAAGCTTTGAAACACAATGCCAACCTGCTGGCGTAACCGGTTCACATCAACGCCGGGGCCGGACACACGGTCATTGTCCAGCCGGATTTCGCCGCCTTGAATCGGCTCCAGCTGGTTGATGCACCGGAGCAAGGTGGACTTTCCACAACCTGACGGGCCGATGAGGCAAAGGACCTGATGTTCTTCGGCTTCCAAGTTCAAGCCGCGCAGCACTTGAACAGGACCGAAATGTTTTTCAACATTCTTGATTTCAAGAAAGGCCATGGCTTTAGCCCCCTGCCTTCATGCGGGCTGCATCTTTTTCAACCAGATGATCAACAAGACGGGCTTGCGGAATGGTGATCAGGACAAACAGGATCGCGACAATCGTGACGGCAGACAGGTTATAGGCTTGAGACGCAATGCCACGTGAGGCGTTGAACGCATCAACGAGGCCCAATACCTGGACGAGGGCCGTGTCTTTCTGCAATCCGATAAAGTCATTCAACAAAGGCGCTACAACGCGGCGGATGGCTTGTGGCACCACAACGTGCCGCATGGTTTGCATGTAACTGAGGCCCAAGGACCGTGCGGCCGAAACCTGACTCCAATGAATGCTTTCAATGCCTGCGCGATAGACTTCCGCCACGTAAGCACCATAAGTCAGCACCAGCGCCAGAATGCACCACCACGCCGTGGGAATTCTCGAAATGTCGCGCAACTGTTGCACTGACATGGTGCTGGTGTCGACGAACAGTCCGTATACTGAGGGTATGATCATCTCCGGCAGGCCACTGGTGGGAATGCCAAAGCCGATCAAATAGAGCGTGACAATCGCGGGCATGCCTCGAAAAACATCGCAATAAAGTGTTGCGAGGAACCGGATAGGTTGGCCGGCAGGCCCCGGTATCATGCGGGCCAAAGCCACAATGAGGCCCCAGACCAAAACGATGATTTCGGCAATGACGAAAACAAAAATGTTGACCGTCACGAATTTGGTGAAAACCTGAAACCACTTGTCATAAATCAACGGTAACAGGAAAAAGGTTTTTCCCACGGCAGAATTGTTCATGAAAATAAAAACAAAGAATGCCAAAACCAGAAGCGCAAATATGCCCCAGCCAAAGGTCAACGCAGATTTATCGCGCGAGGCGGCGGTGGTCATGCGCGTTTCAACGGCGTCATTTCGTTTGCGGGCAGCAGAAGCCTGTTGCGCCAAAATCAGCGCACGTGAAGCTGGCCAAAACAACGCTGCGGCTGCGGCAATGAAAAAGGCAAAAATGATTTCATGAAAACCACTGGTTTGGCCGAGCCCAGCAACGGCATTGCGCACCAATGAGGTGGCCGCAAACGCTGCGAGAACGCAAAGAGCAGCGAAGACCAAAGCCGCATAGGCCCAGGCGTCGGGTGGTTTTGGCAGATGTGTGGGAGAGGATGTCATCATTTCCAGGGGGCCGGACTAACCCGGCCCCCCAGCGCATTCATCAGGGGGTGAAATAGGGAACAGAAGCCGGGTCTTTGCCCCAGCCAGCTGCCAGATACTTGGCGCCCAGTTTGGCAATGGTGCCGTCGTCGATCATCGATTGGATGATCTTGCTGACCATTTCGTTATTGGCATTGCCCTTCTGCATGATGCCACCATAGCTTTCGCCGGTTTTGTATTGGCCCATCACTTTGGACTTTCCTTCGGTGGCTTTTTCTTCGGCCAACGTAATGGAAGTATCGGTCACCGCGGCATCGATTTGGCCAGCGCGCAGTGCCGCGAACATTTCAACCTGATCACCGAACACCTGTGGTTCTTTGACACCCAGTTTGTCTGTTGCAAAACTCGCACCTGTCGTGCCCTGTTGAATGCCAACTTTCACAGTCTTGATGGACTTTTCATCAACGGGGGCATCGGCCTTTGCAATCACGCCCATGTCGGAGCTGAAATAAGGTGTGGTAAAATCGAAAACTTTCTTGCGCTCGTCGGTAATCGAAGTTTGCGCAAAACCGACATCATAGCCTTGCGTCTGGTTGCCAATGAAGGCTTCCCAAGACGTGTTCACCACTTCCATTTTGTCGAAACCGGCACGCCAGGCAATTTCAGCGGCCATGCAATATTCCATACCGTCCTTGACAGTTTCAACCGCATCGCCATTCCACCAGATGGGGGCCGGCAATGAGGTGAGGACGGTGAACTGGCCAGCCTTGGCAGGTGCGGCGATGGCCATGGAACCCTTGGCTCCTGTGACTTCGCAATTGCCGATCATTTCAGCTGCAGCTGGTGCTGCCAATGCCATTGCGGCGACAGCGGCGAGAAGAAGACGTTTTGTAATGGCCATTGATGAACTCCCTATTGGCTTTTTTTACTGTTCGAAATATGACCCTTTTTGTCATGGGTTGGCAAGCGGTGAGTGAGAAAACTTGATTTCTGCCGTGACCTGCCGCATTTCAAGGGCATGACGTTACCAAACATCATGGTTGCCGCGTTTTATCGCTTTCACCCGCTTAAAAATAGTGCGGACATTCGCGCGCAGCTTCTGCCCGCTCTGAAAGCTGCCGGAGCCAAGGGTTCGGTATTGTTGGCGGACGAAGGCGTGAACGGGACGATTGCGGCGCCCACTGATAAAATAGAGCAAGCTTTGCAAGCTATCATTGACCTGTGCGGTTTACCGGAAATGGACCGGAAGTATTCGCAAGCCCCTGCTCTGCCTTTCATGCGGCTTAAGGTACGGCTTAAAAAGGAAATTGTCACCATCGGCAATGTGAAAGCCAACCCCAACGAACTGGTTGGCGAGTACGTCGAGGCAAAAGACTGGAACGCGCTGATCAGCGACCCTGATGTGATCATCGTCGATGCGCGCAATGATTATGAATATCGCGTGGGCACATTCCGCAATGCCATTGATCCGCAGACGGAAAGTTTCAGCCAGTTTCCCGCATGGGTGAATTCAAACTTGCACAACATGAAGGGTAAGAAAATTGCCACGTTTTGCACGGGTGGCATTCGCTGCGAAAAAGCCACGAGCTTCATGCGTCATGAAGGCTTCGAGAAAGTCTATCACCTCAAGGGCGGTATTCTGAAATATCTGGAAGAGGTGCCGGCGGAACAAAGTCTATGGGATGGAGCCTGCTATGTGTTTGATGAACGCGTGGCTGTGGGGCATGGCTTGGCGATCGCTGATTTCACAACGTGTCACGGTTGCCTGGAACCTTTGTCGGCAACAGATCGTCAGTCTACGGAGTATGAAGAAGGTGTGTGCTGTCCACACTGCGCTGGCAAGTTGACAGACTTGCAAAAGGCTTCAAACCGTGAACGGCAAAGACAATTTGAACTGGCGCAAAAGCGGGGAGTAAAACATTTGGGGCCGGTGGAGTAACGAAGGCCCCCTTCCCCCTTCGGGGTACTCCCCCACGGCTTCGGCGCAAGGGAGAAATTTCTCCCTCGTCGCGCAGCGATGGGGGAGTGTGGCGAAGCCGGGAGGGGGTGTTTGACTTAGTTACCCCGTCCAACCCAAACCCGACGCCACGCAGTTCATCGTCGCCAACAGAGGCATGTTCAGCGCTTCACTTCCTTTTTGTTCGCGGGTCTGCCGTAAAAGGAACACCTGCCATTTGTTGGCTTGGTCGACCATTGGGCGCACGCGGTCGAAACGACGGCGGAAGCCCTGAAAGCGTTCGCAAAGAACTTTTGATCCTGAAAGCTCGAGCATGACTTTTGAAGTGCGCTTGTGTTCGTGCTTGATCAGCGCAAACAAACGCTCAGCATCAACGCGGTTTGGAACCAGAGCCGCATATTTTTCCGCGACGTTCATATCAGCAAGGAAGAGTGACTTTTCGACTTCATCCACCGCCAAGCGGAAGCCCGGAGATTTTGCGAACATGCCCCGCAACAGTTTCAAACCATCACCACCACGGGCCGACAGGAAGTCATCCAGTGCATAACCCAAGCCAAACCAACCCGTGAGGAGATGGCGGTTTTGCGACCATGCGAAGACCCATGGGATAGCCCGAAGATCGGACAAGCCTTGTGCACCAAAACGCCTCGAAGGGCGTGAACCGATTTTGAGAAGTGCCAATTCTTCAACCGGGCTGGCGTATTGGAAGTAGCTGAGCAGGCCCGGGTCTTCGGC
>JANOPL010000149.1:0-35543 GCA_031421835.1 Hyphomicrobiales bacterium
CAGCCCGATTGTGTTAGTAATCGGGAACGATGACAGAGCAGCAAAAGCCTGACAGCTTGAAACGCCTCGACCGCAAGGTTGGTTGGCAACGCTTTTTCATGGGTTTTGAAAACCTCTGGGCCGCTTGGGCCAAGCCCCTGCTCGCCATTGGATTGGCACTCATTCTGCTCGTTTCAGGCACCATCACCGCCTTGCCACTTTATCCGCGCTTTGGCGTACTGGCACTTCTGGCAGCGCTCGTTCTGTGGTCGATTGGCCCCTTGTTCAATTTGAAGCGTGTCAAACGTTTGGCTGCGCTGCGGAAACTGGAGCAGGCCTCCAATGTCGACCACCGCGGCATTTCGAGCGCCCATGATGAGCTGGCACCGGAATTCATGGACCCCAGGGCTGAAAGCCTATGGGCCGAACACAAAGAGCGTCAACTCGCCCAACTAAAGTCAATTCAGGTCGCACCGCCCCAATCACGCTGGCGGCAATTTGACCCTTATGCCCTGCGCGTGCCTGTGGCTTTGGGGTTGGTGGCAGCCTTGATTTTGGGCCAGGGCTCTTTCACTCAGAATTTGCGCGAAGCCGTTCGCATCACGCCCGCTGTGCCCGCCATTCCCTTGAGCATTGATGCCTGGTTGAAACCGCCAGCCTATACGGCGCGCCCACCTGTATTGCTGACCAGTCCGGTAATGAAAGAAAAATTCGCAAGCGGCAGCGGCGTTGAAGTGCCGGAAAAATCGGTTTTTACGCTGCGTGTGTCCGGCGCCGAGGATCCGAAATTGAGCATCATTGGATCCGACGGTCAGCCACTGACGGACATCAAGATCAAATCTGAAATCAAGAATGGCGCATTGACGGCAGAAGCAACGCTGGACCGTCCAGCCTCCATCATCGTGACCGATGGCAACACCGAGTTGGCAAACTGGCCAATCACACTTTTGCCCGATGCTCCCCCAACGCTTGCGCTGACAGAAAAACCCGCAAACGACGCCAAGGGCAATCTCACACTGAAGTGGCAAGCTAAGGATGATTATGGCGTGCGCAAGCTCTCCGGCGAACTGGAACTGGCAGATGAGCAGGATGGCCAAACCGGATTTGAGTCGAACGGCATTTTCCTGTTTGATCCGCCAGAACTGAAATTTGCCCTGCGTCGCGGCAACAGCAAAGACGAAACCGGTTCATCCCGCTTCGATTTGGCCAAGCACCCTTGGGCGGGATTTAACGTCACGCTCAACATGACGGCCAGTGATGCCGCAGGCCAGGAAGGCAAGCTCGAACCACAAACCTTCATGATGCCGGAACGGGTGTTTTCACGCGCCCTGCCCCGCGCTTTGATCGAACAACGAAAGCAACTGGTGCTTTACCCTGAGCGCGCCGGACACGTCGGCAAGTTGATTGATACACTTAATCTCTATCCTGTTGGATTGTTCGAAGGTCGCACACCCTCGCTGATGATGGGAGCCATTGCCTCACGCTTGCGCAATGCGTCCGGTTACGCCGACATTCATTTCGCCATGGACCAGATGTGGGAATTGGCTGTGAAGCTGGAAGAGGGTTCGCTGTCTGATTTGCGGGCAGAACTGAAGGCACTGAAAGAAGAATTGCAAAAAGCCCTGCGCGAGGGTGCACCCCAGGAACGCATTGCCGAATTGATGGACAAGTTGCGTGGTGCCATGGACAAATATCTGGATGCCATGCGCGAAGAGTCCGAGCGACGTGCTGCCGAAGGCAAACAGCCGCCGCAACAACAGGGTGACAACGGCAAATCGATTTCCCGCGAAGACCTGGAAAAAATGTTGCGCGACATGGAAGAAATGTCGAAAGGCGGCAACAACGACATGGCCCAGCAAATGCTGGAAGAACTCGACAGGCTTCTGCAAAGTCTGGAACCCGGCGGCCAGCAGCAGGCCGGCGAAGGTGAAGGCAACATGGAAGACATGATGCAGGGCCTGGGCGATATGATGAAAAAGCAAAAGCGCCTGATGGATGAAACCCAGCGCATGCCAGGACAAGGCCAAGAACCGGGTCAGCAGGGCGAAGGCCAGCAACCCGGACAGAACGGTGAAGGCAAGGGCGAGGGACAACAACCGGGGCAAGGCAAGGGCTTGTCTGAGCGCCAGCAGCAGCTGCGGAAACAGTTGGAAGGCCTTCGTGGTCAGGGCGGCCAGAACAAGAGCCTGGAGGAGGCCGAGCGTTCGATGGGTGAAGCAGGTGATGCCCTCGAAAAAGGCGACAAGGAAGGGGCCTTGCAGAAACAAAGCGAAGCGATGGACAACTTGCGCAAAGGGGCTCAGGAACTGGCAGAGCAAATGCGCGAACAAGGCCAGGGACAACAAAACCGCGAGGCCCGTGACGGCGAAGGCCGCGGCGGAGAAGAAGACCCGCTGGGCCGCCCCCGCTCGACACGCAACCCCGATGAGGGGCCGGATAAAGACATGGTGCCAACCGAGCGGGCCCAACAACGCGCCCGTGAAATTCTGGAAACACTACGCTCGAAAGCCAATGAGCGCGATCTCTCGGACCAGGAAAAGGCCTATATTGATCGTCTGCTGCGCGGGTTGTATTGAGATTGAACTATAAGCACTCGTTCAAGAAAAAGATAAGTGGAGAGTCGCCGTAATTTATCTGGCGGCTCGTGCCTCTGCTGAAATTCCCGCGCCAATAAATACAAAAATACTGCTTGCTCCGTACCTTGGGTCATAGCCTAAAGCTATGGCCCAAGGAGGTGAATATGCTGGAAAGTGCGACGTCAACTCAAAACCTGTCTGCTGCCGAATGTGCCAAACGCACGGGCCTGACGATCCGGGCGTTGCGCTTATATGAAAGCAAAGGGCTGATATCTCCAAACCGCACGCATAAAGGTTGGCGATTTTACGGTGTTGCGGAACTTGAAAGACTGAGTGAGGTCCAAGTGCTGAAGCAATTGGGACTGAGCCTTGCAAGCATTACCACTTTTTTGGCTTCTCGCGCCAACACGCTGGACCAGACACTTGCTCTACAGCAAGAAATTTTGACTGAACGACACATCAAAACAGTTGAGAGTCTCAACCTCATCAAAGCTGCGCGGGACAAAACAGCGCGCGGCGAAACACTTTCAACATTAGACGTCATCAATCTTGTGAAGGAAACGACCATGTCATCGCAAAACCATGAAGCACGGGCTCTCTTGCGCTATGAGCAAGCACGGCCGCGCATCGAAATGAGTGTCGATGGCCTTTCATTTACTGAATATGTTGGGTTTTACCAGCATGCCGGCGGCGAAATTGAAGAAATCAAAAGTCGTAGCGGCGGTATTTCTTCACGGATTACCGGTCAAGCCTGGATCGATCAGTTTTGCGAAACAAAAGATAAGTTTTTCTTCAAAGTCCTTGCTGCGCAAACGACGTTTCAACGAGATGCAAATGGCAAAATCGTGAGCTTGATTGAGCATCAGCATGGATTCCAGTCTTTGGCCAAGCGCATCACGTCGGAAGCTGCTATCGCCTATGGAGAGGCTCTGACCCAAAGAATAAGACTGAAAACCCCCATCCCCGGGAGTGCTGAGCTTGTCCGAAGCCTGGTTTTGGAACAGCAGCAGGGCACAACCGACTACACGCGTCTGGCTGACCCCCTCGCAATGTTGGTGCGCGAACAGCAAAGCATGATTCAGCCGGATTTGATGTCACGTGGGGACATCAAGGATATAACATTCCGTGGCGTTGCCGATGACGGCGCTGATGTTTATGAAATCACTTTTACCAATGAAAGCATTTTGGAATGGCGATTTGCGGCAGGCCTTGAGGGCAAGATTCATATGATGTGGTTCAGGCCGCTTCCATAGAAGGTCAAAACGCTCAAGAGCGTTGTGCGCCTCACCCTAAACCTTAGGCCCCGACACAACGTGGCCGACAAAGGGCAGCTCGCGGAATTGGTGGGCCATGTCCATGCCGTAGCCGACGACGAATTTATCCGGGCAATCAAAGCCGATGTAATCACTGGCGATGTTGGCCGCGAGGTGGCCTGGTTTGTTCAGCAACACGCAGCTCTTGGCCCACTTGGCCCCGCGGGCCATGATCAAGTCTTTTGCAAACGCCAATGTGCGACCCGATTCCAGAATGTCGTCAATCAACAACACGTCTCTTCCAGCAACATCGGTTTCAATGTCGCGCAGCACATCAACGCGGCCTGATGAGCGTGTGCCTTCGCGGTATGAGGCGAGGATCATGAAATCAACTTCCGGCGAAAGTCCGGCATAATGCATGGCGCGAATCAAATCGGCAGCAAAAATGAAGCTGCCTTTCAGCACGGGAATGACAAGCAATCGTTCCGGCTTGAGTGCCGCAATGTCAGCGGCAAGTGTTTTGATGCGGGCGGCGATATCGGCTTCCGAAAACAGAACGTCAATCTGATAACCGTCGATATTAAGGCTGTGCGGGTTTTGGGTCATGACTTTGCTTTAAGCCAATCTCATCGGCGCGCGCAAAGCGAATCTGCACATGTGCAGCAGCTTCCGGTGGAGCGGAAAGCCGCGTGACGAAACTGGTACTTTCGCCGGGGCGCAAGGGTTTGGACGCCGTGTCGAGGTTCCATGTGTAAAGCTCTTCACCCGATGGGCCCAGAAGGGCGAACCGCAACCAGGGTATCTTCCGCACATTTTCATCGAGGTTTGAGATTTGCCCTTTGATGGCAAGTATGCGCTGACCGTCCATGACGATGTGTTCGCGTTCAACCCCTCGCACTTCAAGACCATAAAGATTGATATCATAGCCCAAGGCCTGATAGGCCTTGATGCTGATCGGTGCTGCCGACACAACTGTTTCCGGCATGAAACCAGCAGCAATAAAGGGTGCCAGCACAAAGCTTCCAAACACCGCCCACTGCTGCAGGCGGCGGCGGCGCTTGAACAGTTTGATCTCATGTTCTTCCTGGGCATTGCGGGCCATCGCCGCAAGGCGCGATGCCTCGGCATCGGGCGCATCATCATGATCAACAACGCGGGCCAGGCTCCGGGATGGGCGATCAGGAACATCGGTCACATCTATGACGTCGATGGTGTCCATCTCGCGCCAGTGATGGCCGCAAGCGCGGCACGTCATGGCAAGCCGCGCCTGTGCCATGACGGGCATGGCATAGCGCGTGAAGCAGGAAGGACAGCTGACAATCATTGCGAAAGCTATCTGCCGCCATGGTTAAGAACAGGTTAAACAGGGCAGGACCGAATCAAGGAAACGAACCCGACGTGTTACAATTGGAGGCGATTGGTCTGCGTTATGGCAATGGACCGGAAGTGTTGCGCGATGTGAGTTTTTCACTGAGGGCAGGCGAATTCGCTTTTCTCACGGGCGCGTCAGGTGCCGGCAAAACCAGCTTGCTCAGGCTTTTGTTCATGGCGCTGAAACCCACGCGCGGCCGCATCCACATGTTTGGAACCGATGTGGTCAATAGTCCCCGACAGTCACTGCCGGCTTTGCGACGACGGATAGGGGTGGTGTTCCAGGATTTCCGTCTGCTCGACCACCTTTCCACCTTTGACAATGTGGCCTTGCCGCTGCGCATCATCGGGCAAAAACGCGAAAGTTATGGTGGCGATGTGACAGCGTTGCTGGATTGGGTGGGATTGGGCGAGCGCATGGAGGCGCTTCACCCCATGTTGTCAGGGGGGGAGAAACAACGGGCGGCGATTGCGCGTGCCATTATTTCAAAACCATCGATACTGTTGGCTGATGAACCTACAGGGAATGTCGATCCGGCCCTCGCCCGCCGCCTGCTGCATTTATTTGCGGAACTCAATCGACAAGGGACCACAGTGCTTCTCGCCACCCATGATGTCGCGCTGTTGAAACAGATCAAGGCGCCAGTGTTGCATCTAGAGAATGGCATTTTACGGGGCGACCGATGAGCCATCTTCAAAAGCCCGGCAGCATCATCCCGAAGTCGGCAGCACCTTTACGCAGTTTGATTGCCGTGATGACGGTCATGTGTTTTCTCGCCGTGTTGGCAGTGGGGGCCATGCTGCTGATCAACCGTGCGGTGGCCCAATGGGCGTCAGGCCTGTCGAGCGAGGCGACGGTACAGTTGCCACAACTGTCATCACGCGACATGGACGCTGATCTTCTCGCCTTGACAAAACTTCTGGAGGACACGAGGGGCGTTCAAACCGTTACAGTGCTGGACCGCAGTGCAGGGGAAAAACTATTGATTCCCTGGATTGGCGCTGAAGGTCTGGACAGTCTTCCAATCCCGCGCTTGTTGCGTGTTGTGGTCAACGACAAGGCACCACCGGATTTTGTGAAGCTTGAAGAAGCATTGCGGAGCGCCGTGCCAACGGCGAGGCTTGACACCCATCGACGATGGGAGGCTGAACTTCAACGCATGGCCAGTACCCTTACACTTTTATCGTCGCTGATCTTGGCGCTGATTTCAGCGTCGGCCGTCGCCATGGTGGTTTTTGCAGCCCGTGCCGTGTTGGAGGCCAATCGTCATATCGTTGACGTCTTGCATATCGCCGGGGCTGATGATGATTTTATTGCCAATGCCATCAACAGGCGCTTCATCGCGGCGGGTGCAATCGCGGGTGTTATGGGTCTGGCTGGCGGTCTGGTGACTTTTTTTCTATTGGGTCATTGGCGCGTGGCTGAGAACAACGGCGTTGCAGCAGCTGTACGCGGGCTTTTTTACTGGCCGCAAGACAATGATTGGCGCGGCATGCTCTGGTTCATGCTGGTGCCGTTGGTAGCGACAGTCATCGCTCTGGTGACCTCACGCTTCACCTTGATGCGCATGTTGCGGGACGTGCGATGACTGCGTTTCGATCCGCAATGTTCAATCTGGTATTCTATGTCAATCTCATTGTGATTTTGATCTTGGGATCACCCCTGTTTTTGGCTCCTCGTTCATGGGCCATGGCAGGCTTGAAATTTTGGGCCAGAAGTTCACTGTGGTGGCTGAAAATCATCTGCGGCACACACATGGAAGTGCGAGGTGTCGAACACATTCCGAAAGCTGCGGCATTGATTGCAGGCAAGCACCAATCTCTGTGGGAGACGTTTGCCATTCTGCCACTGCTCGACGACCCCTGCATGGTGTTGAAGCGAGAACTCACCTTTATTCCTGTTTTCGGTTGGTTTGCCTTGAAGTTTCGCATGATCGCGGTGGAGCGATCAGCGGGCACCGCAGCTCTGCGCAACCTGGTGAAGCGGGGCAAGCAAGAGGTGGCGGCCGGCCGACAAATTGTCATCATGCCAGAAGGCACGCGCAAAGGTCCCGACGACCCACCGGACTACAAGCCGGGCGCTGCCGCACTTTACAGCCAGCTTGGCGTTCCGTGCGTGCCCTTTGGTTTGAATGCAGGGCTCTTCTGGCCACGCCGCAAATTTTTGCGTCACCCCGGAACCATCGTGATTGAATTTCTGCCCGCCTTGCCACCGGGGCTTCCCAGGGCTGAATTTCAGCGCCGGTTACAAACCGTGATTGAGGACTCAACCCACGCTCTGGTCGTCGAGGCACGACTGAAACAAATATAGAACAAATTCTGGACAGGCGCGTCCCCGATGGTTTAGACTTGCAGTCATGTTGCCAGCCATTTCACAGAATATATGGGAGACAAAATACCGCTTCGTGCGGCCGGATGGTTCTGCTGAAACCACGCTGGCAGAGACATTTGAGCGGGTTGCACAAGCCATTGCCGCGGCTGAGGTCCCTGCGTTGCAAGCCCTGTGGTCGCAGCGTTTTTTGGGCGCCATGTCAGATCTGAGTTTCATTCCTGCCGGGCGTATTCTGGCAGGTGCTGGCACCAACCGGGCCGTCACCCTGTTCAATTGCTATGTGATGGGCACGATACCCGACTCGATTCCCGGTATTTTTGCTGGCCTCAGTGAAGCCGCGCAAACCCTGCAACAGGGTGGTGGCATTGGTCATGACTTCTCGACATTGCGGCCCAAGGGTGCCGCTGTCATGAGTGTGGGGGCGGATGCATCTGGCCCTTTAAGTTTTATGGACGTGTGGGACTCGATGTGCCGCACCATCATGTCAGCCGGTGCCAGACGGGGAGCCATGATGGGCACCCTGGCGTGCGACCACCCTGACATTGAAGCCTTCGTCGATGCCAAGCGTGATGCCCGGCTGCTGCGCAATTTCAATGTGTCAGTGTTGGTCAGCGACGCGTTCATGCAAGCTGTTTCCGATGATGTGGAATGGCCGCTCCAGTTTTCAGGCAAGGTTTACAAGACCGTGCAGGCACGTGATCTGTGGCAGCGCATCATGCATGCAACCTACGACGTGGCCGAACCCGGTGTGATTTTCATTGATCGCGTCAATGAGCTCAATCCGTTGTCCTATTGTGAAACCATCTCCTGCACCAATCCCTGTGGCGAGCAGCCTTTGCCGCCCTATGGTGCGTGCTTGTTGGGATCCTTGAACCTGACAAGGTTCGTGATTGATCCGTTCACGGATGAAGCGAGACTTGATGTGGCAAGGCTGCAAGAGGTTGCCGCAATTGCGGTTCGTTTTCTCGACAATGTTGTCGATGTTTCGAATTATCCCATTCCCCAACAGAAAGCTGAGGCCGTGGCGAAACGGCGATTGGGTCTTGGCGTCACAGGTCTGGCAAATGCCCTGTTCATGTGTGGCCTGCGCTACGGTTCAACGCCCGCTGTGGAAGCCACGAAGTCGTGGATGCGCAGTATTGAGCAGGCAGCGCTTGCGACAAGCATTGAGCTGTCAGAAGAGAAGGGCGCATTTCCGATGTTTGACGACGTGGCCTATTTGCAAACGGACTACGCACAAAAACTGCCGGAGGAATTGCGCGCGGCGATTTCGCGATTTGGGCTGCGCAATGGCCTGTTGACGTCGATTGCACCCACGGGGACGATTTCACTTCTGGCAGGCAATGTGTCGAGCGGCATTGAACCCGTGTTCAGCTTGTCGCAACATCGCAAGATTTTGAATCGTGACGGCAGTCATCGCAGTGAGGTGCTTGAGGATTTTGGTTACGCCGCCTGGCGGAAGACCAAGGCGAGGCAACGACCTGAAGTCTTGGTCACCATGGCAGATCTGACAGCAGACAAACATTTGGCGATGCAAGCAGCGGCACAGGCCCATGTCGACAGTTCAATTTCCAAGACGATTAATGTTCCTGCTGATTACAGCTTCGAGAATTTCACATCCGTTTATGAGAAGGCTTGGGCGCTGGGGCTGAAAGGCTGCACCACATTCCGGCCCAATGCGGTGACCGGATCGGTTTTGAGCGATGCGCCCCAGGAACTTTGCCCGTCCTGCGGCAGCAGCAGTCTGGATTTTAAAGAGGGCTGCAAAACCTGTAGCGAATGCGGCACCGCGTTTTGTGGTTGACAGGCGCGCCTCTATGTTCTATATTTGTTCTTATGTTGATTCATGGAACCCCAATCGCCGCTGACCTGCCCTCTGACCCCGATTTCAAGGACCGTTTTTGGTATTGGACCGGGGCCTCAGGCCGCAAATACATTCATTCCGTCTATGGACTGGAGGATTGCCCGCCGCTGCCCGGTGCCATATTCGTGGCCGTGAGCCGCGAAGGCCCGTTGCGCGTGGTCATGGGCATCGGTCGCTTTACACCATTTTGGGACGGAACGCTGGGCGGGCGCGACCTCGCAACCTTGCGCCGCCAGGGTGTTGATGAAATCCACGTCCATCTTCTTGCGAAGTCCCCCGAAGTTGCTGATGCAATTCTGGAAGATTTGTTGCAAGCCTATGAACATGAGGATGACGGATTTGCCGAGGTCAGCGCCGCGCCCACACAGGTGATCGCAGCAGCAGCGTAAACAGAAGCCCGGTGGCAAAACCGCCGATGTGGGCCCACCAGGCCACGGCTTGGCCCTCCGGCTGTTCCAGTCCGAGGCTGAAGAATTGAAACGCTAGCCAGCCCCCCAGAACAATCCATGCTGGAATCTTCAGCGGGATTCGCATGAGAAACAGGATCCAGATCCGCGCCTGCGGATAAAGCAAAAGATAAGCTGCCAGAACGCCTGATACAGCACCCGATGCTCCGATCAGGGGATCCACACTGCGTGGTTCCACCAAGGCATGGGCCAAAGCGGCGGCCACACCACACAGAATATAAAACAGCAAAAATCCAAAATGCCCGAAGGCATCCTCAATGTTATCGGCAAACACCCAGAGAAATGCCATATTGCCAAGAAGATGCAGCCACCCCGCATGCAGGAACATATAGCTCAAGAGAGTGAGGGGTTCTGAAATCGACTGAACGGTCGCAGCATCTCGCGCCATCACGTCAAACAATTCAACCGGTACCACACCAAACCCGGATGCGGTGATCATCAAGGCCTCTTCACCCTGCAGTGGCCCGGTCACCAAAAACAAAACAACATTGAGAACAATCAAGGCCATGACGACATATTGAAAGCGTATGACTTTCAGCGGCTGATCGTCCTTCAATGGTACAAACATCAGGCGATCATCCGAACAAGAGTTTCAACGCCAACAGGAACATGACCGCTGCGATGCAAAAGTCAATGACGCGCCACACGGTGGGCCGGACCAGCCACGGCCCCAGCGCTTTTGCCCCATAACCCAAAGCAAAGAACCACGTCAGAGACGCAATCGAAGCCCCCGTGGCAAACGGCACTTGCTCACCCTGTGGCCGTGCATTGGCAATTGAGCCCACAAGCACAACCGTGTCCAAATAAACGTGAGGGTTCAAAAGCGTGAAAGCTGCACAAGCAGCCAAAGCTGCTTTTAATGATCCCGCAGACTCAGTACTCGCCCCCATGCCTGAGGGGTTAAGCGCGCGCAACAGCGCCTTCACCCCATACCAGATCAGGAAGGCAGCCCCACCGTAAGTCAACACTGGAATGAACAGTGGCACCAGCTTGATCAAGGCACCAAGGCCAAACACGCCACCCCAAATCAAGACGGCGTCACATACCGCACAGAACAGACACACCCAAAACACATGGGCGTTCAAGGCACCCTGCCGGATCACAAAGGCATTCTGTGCGCCGATGGCAACAATCAAACTGCCGCCCAGCAGAAATCCCGAAACAGCCGCAGACCACATCAGCGGGTTTTGCCCGGAACCCAAAGCACGTCGCCGTCGCCTGACTTCACATTGGCCCAGCGGCTGGCCACAAACAGGAAGTCTGACAGGCGATTGATATAGGCCATGGCCGCATCGCTCACCACTTCGCCCTCAACACCTTTCAGCGTCACCATCAGCCGCTCAGCCCGGCGACACACGGTACGCGCCTGATGCAGATAGGCTGCTGCGGCAACGCCACCTGGCAACACAAAAGACCGGAGCGGCGAAAGCACTTCGTTCAGCTGGTCGATTTCCTGTTCCAACCGCTCAGCCTGCGATGGCAAAATGCGGAGCGGCTCCCACTCCAATTTTTGGCCACGGTCCGGCACACACAGGTCAGCACCAAGATCAAAAAGTTCATTCTGAATGCGCCCCAACATTTCATCCAAAAGCGCAAGTTCAGCATGCTTGGTATGCAAACGTACCAAACCGATCACCGTATTGGTTTCATCAACCGTGCCATAGGCATCAATGCGCGTATCAGCCTTCGACACCCGTTCGCCCGAGCCCAACGCTGTCTCACCGCCGTCGCCGGTGCGGGTATAGATTCTGTTTAATACAACCATGCCAAACGCCTATCGCAACTGATCAGACTTGCAAAGCCAAATCACACCCAAGTCATTCATTGCGCAAATAGGTCGAAGGTTTGGCAGACAGTGCCCGCGCCGTGACCAGTAAGCCCGCAGCAATCGATAGCACCATGGCGACAACCGCCGTGACACTTGCTGTAACCAATGAAAAACTCCATGGCATTTCAAGGATAAAGTTTGCGAGATACCAAGCCCCCAGCGTGCCCGACAAAATCCCAAACAGAGCCGACACCAAACCCAGCAACCCATATTCTACCATGAAGGCTAACAGCAATTGCAGCCGCGTGGCACCGTGGGTCTTCAGTACGACAGTTTCATAGGAACGCGTGGCCAGCCCCGACGCCATGGCACCCGCCAGCACCAGAATGCCCGTCAGCAGCGTCAATCCATTGGCACCCCTCACAGCAGCCAACATTTGCCCCAGCAATTGCCCAACGGTGGCAAGCGCATCCTTGACACGCACAGCTGTCACCGATGGAAAAGCCACGGCCATGGTGTTCAGCAGTTTTGCCTCATCACCGCCATTCATCTCGACTGTGACCACATGCGAATGGGGCGCCTGCGCCAACGTATTGGGAGTGAAGACCAAAACAAAATTGATACCCATGCTGCGCCAGTTTACGGTGCGCAAGTTGGCAACTTCAGCTTCGATCTCGCGGCCCATCAC
Organism: Hyphomicrobiales bacterium; assembly: GCA_031421835.1. Lineage (GTDB taxonomy): Bacteria > Pseudomonadota > Alphaproteobacteria > Rhizobiales > Aestuariivirgaceae > Aestuariivirga. Next base: position 12,299 of record JANOPL010000149.1, read on the forward strand.
ATTGACCTTCAGCTTGTCGCCAACCTTGAGGTTGAGACCAGTCGCAATTTCCTGTTCCACCGAAACCAAGGGCTTGCCAGCATAATCAGATGGCCACCACGTCCCTTCAATGACTTCTGATCCTGTCGGAACGTCAGCTGAATAAGTCAGCCCGCGATCGCCGCGCAAGGCCCAGGCCGAACCTGCCTCCGGTGTCACCTTGTCAGCGGCGATACCTTTGACTTCTGTAATGCGTCCCCGCAACATCGGGGCATTCCCGACACTGCTTACACCAGTTGTTTTCTGTAAGGCGTCACGAAACACCGGAAGCTCTTCGTTACGCACATCAAGGAAAAAGAACGCAGGCGCTTTCTCGGGAATGCCCGCTTTCAATTCATTGGTGATGGTTCGATCCGTCAAGGCCAGCGTCACAAACAAGGACAAGCCCAATCCCAATGCCAAAATAATCGAGAAGCTTGAAGCACCGGGACGATACAGCGACGTGACCCCATGACGCAGCAGAATGTTGGATGGCTTTGGCAGCAGTGCAATCAAACGTAGCAAGCCATAGGCCAGGATACTCAGGACAACGAAGCTGCCCGTTAACCCACCAAGGTACATCATGGTAATGTACTGGTTTTCGGACATCACCGTAATCAACAAAGCCGCGAGGCACAGCAAGGCAAGCGATGCCAAATACCACCGCCAGGCCCGCGGGCCGTTGTCACTGACCATGTGATTACGAAACAGATGGGTGCCGCGAATGTTAGAAATTTTGGCAAGCGGCAGAAGTGCAAAGGCCAAAAGCACCAGCAACCCCAAAACACCTGCCACAAGCAGGGGCAACCACTGCACCGACGTCGAAACCGGCAACGGCAAAATTTCACCCGCGAAGTATTTCAGGAAATAAGGTGCCACCGCCCCGATGCCCAAGGCCAGCGCAATGCCAATGAAGCCTACAGCCAGAATTTCCGTGAGGTAAAGCCCGAAGACATCCCGCGACGAAAGCCCCAAACATTTCAATGTTGCAATTGCACTGGTGCGGCGGCTGACGAAAGCAGACACGGCATTGGCTATGCCAGCTCCGCCCACCACCAAAGCCGCAACTGCCACCAGAGTCATGAAATAACCCAAGCGTTCAACGAAACGTTCGGCACCGCCTGCCGCATTGTCAGTGGCCCTGACGCGCCACCCCGCATCGGGAAATCTTGTATCAGCCTCTCCTGATATGGCCTTGGCCTGCCTGAGGTCAGACCCCTCATTGAATTTGACACGGTAGCGCCAGGTTACAAGTGAACCCGGTTGAATGAGGCCGGTACTTTGCAGTGCCGCGTGGGACATCATCAATCGCGGCCCCAACACAAATCCATCAGCAATGCGGTCAGGTTCAGCGGCAATGACGCCTGCAACCTTCAAGTCCTTCGTGCCGATTTTCAGCGTGTCCCCAATCTTCAAGCCCAGCCGACCCAGCAGCAATTCATCAACGGCGACACTGTGAACACCCGCGATGTCAGAAAGTGACGCGGAAAACTCAGCGTTGCCCGTCAACCGCATACTTCCGTACAGGGGATAGGCAGCGTCAACAGCCTTGATCTCCACCAGGGTGGATTGTGCATTGGCAGTTGCCATCGCCCGCAGGGTGGCAACCCGACTTGTGGTGCCTTTTGATTTTATATAATCCAGCTCCGGCGGTTTGGCCTCGCGGTGGATCAGCGAAAATTCCACGTCGCCCCCGAGCAGCGGTTGCCCCTGTTCAGCCAGACCCTGTTCAATCGCTGACGTCAACGATCCGATAATGGCGATTGCAGCAACACCCAAAGTCAGACAGGTCAGGAGAATATAAAAACCCTTCAGACCTGAGCGCAGGTTCTTGGCCGCATAGCTCACCCACAATCCAATTTTCATCAACGGCCACCCTCGCTGATCAGACCATCACGTACTTCAATGATGCGGTCACAGCGCGACGCCAGGTTGCGATCATGGGTGACAAGCAGCAGTGTCGCATCATTGTTTTGCCGGATGCCGAACAGCAAATCCATGATCGCATGGCCGGTCTCCTGATCAAGATTGCCGGTGGGCTCATCGGCCAGAATGATTTTTGCACCAGCCGCCAGGGCACGGGCGATGGCCACACGCTGTTGTTCACCACCTGAAAGCTGTCCGGGGTAATGCGTGAGGCGATGGCCGAGGCCCACTTCCACCAGTTTGTCCTGGGCCAGACTTTCAGCATTTTTGACACCCTTGAACTCCAAGGGCAGGGCGACGTTTTCAACGGCTGTCAACGTCGGAATCAGGTGGAAGGATTGAAACACGATGCCCACGCTGTCGCGCCGCAATTTCGAAAGTTCTCCCTCTGACTTGCCATGCACCGCTGCGCCGCGAATGAACAACTGCCCCGAAGTCACTGGCTCGAGCCCCGCCATGACCATCAACAGCGACGTCTTGCCGGAGCCGGAAGGACCGACAATGCCGATCGCTTCGCCGGCTTTGGCGTCGAAGGACACCCCTTTCAGAATATGAACCTCGCCTGCGCGGGATGACAATGTGAGATGAACATCTTTCAGGGAGAGGGCGGGCGTCACGGATGTTTCCTTGTCGTTGTCGGGTAAAGATGGTGCTGCAACAATGATTTGTCGATGGTTACTCTTGCGCTTTACGCAGCGAGTCTACACATAGACGTCCATGCTGAGATTTTCCGTCGTTTTAATCTTCACGTTGTTGTCGTTTCTTCCGCTGCGGGCGGAGACCGTAACCATTCTCGCCCTTGGAGACAGCCTGACAGCCGGCCTCGGCTTGGACCCTGCGCAGAGTTTCCCCGCCAGGCTGGAAGCCGCATTGAAGGCCAAGGGCCGCGATGTGATCGTCGTGAATGGCGGCGTCTCCGGCGACACCATGGCCCAAGGTGCAGCACGGCTGGATTGGTCGCTCACTGATGAAGTGGATGCCGTGTTGGTGGAACTTGGAGCCAATGATGCTTTGAGAGGGCTTCCCGTGCCCCAGGCCGAAGCCGCACTGGATGACATTCTGTCGAAGCTGAAAGCGAAAAATCTTCCCACATTGGTGTTGGGTATGCGGGCACCGCCCAATCTGGGGCCCGACTATGGCAGCGCTTTCGAGATCATGTATCCCACACTCAGTACCAAGCACGGCGCAGCACTCTATCCATTCTTTCTGGAAGGTGTTGCAGCTGATGCAAGTCTCAACCAGGCGGACGGCATTCACCCCAACGCAAAAGGTGTCGATGAAATCGTCAGACGGTTGTTGCCGGATGTCGAGGCCCTGCTCACCCGCGTGAAATAAAACTTACTTAACGCTCGAATCGGGTTACTTTGAATGTTGAACAGCAGCAGGAGGAACACGATGCCCCGCCTCTTCACCGGCCTCTCCCTGCCGGACAACGTGTCGCTCGATTTGCAGATCATGCAGGGCGGTATTCCTGGCGCCCGCTGGCTTGATCCTGAGAACCATCATCTCACCATTCGCTTCATTGGCGACATTGAAACCGGTGTGGCCCGCGAAGTTGCACTGGGGCTGGAGACATTACGTTTCGCCCCCTTTCAACTGCGGCTCAAAGGTGTCGGGCTGTTTGGCGGCAACAAGCCCCACTCACTGTATGCAGGCGTCGAAGACTCGAACGAAATCCGCCGCCTGCACGATCAGCATGAACGCTTGTGCCAAAGCTTGGGCTTGCCAGCCGAACATCGGAAATTCTTGCCCCATGTCACATTGGCGCGACTGAAAGACCCAGACCCCCGCGCCTTGCAACGCTGGGTCGAAGTGCACAGTCTCTATTCCACACCGCAATTTGATGTAACGAGTTTCCAGTTGTTTTCCTCACGTCCCCTTAAAGGTGGCGGCCCCTATGCCGTTGAGGCTGACTATGCGGCCAGACGTGAATCTTCTTTGAACCTCAATATCAATGCAGGAGCTGCCACATGAGCGACAGATTACAAGGGGCAGCGCGCGTCAAAGCCGTGCAGGAATTGAAAGACTGGGCCGATGTGCCGGGCCGTGACGCCATTCACAAAACCTTTCGCTTCAAGAATTTTCGCGAGGCCTGGGGCTTCATGAGCGAAGCTGCCCTGGTGGCTGAGAAAATGGACCATCACCCGGAATGGGCAAATGTCTACGGCAAGGTCGACGTCACACTGACAACCCATTCCGCCCACGGCATCACCGAACTCGACATCAAATTGGCACAAAAAATGGATGATATCGGGACGCGGTAACCATTACAGGGCGGTAACTTGACGTTTTTAAGGGCCGCTCCCATATTGGCAAAATAAGTGCTTTGGAGGGCATAGTTATGGCTGAACTTCGTTATCCTAATACGCGCGTTGGCTCACGGGCTGAGGTCGATCAAGGTCTCAAGTCCTATATGCTGGGCGTTTACAACTACATGGGCCTTGGCATCGGCGTTGCCGCCGTCATTGTGCTGGCCTCGTTCACAATTCCTGCTGTGGGTGCCATCACCCGCACCTTGTCATTCCCAGCCATGATTGGCCTCTTGGCCCTTGGCTGGTTTGGCCCGCGCATGATGTTTAATGGCTCGATTGCCAAGGCACAGGGTATTTTCTGGGCCTATGTCGCAACCTGGGGCATCGGCATTTCACCGATTGTAGGCCGCTATCTGGGCGTTGACCCATCGATGGTGATGTCAGCCTTCCTGACCGCGTCGATCACCTTCGGTGCAATGAGCTTCTGGGGTTACACCTCGAAGAAAGATTTGTCAGGCATGGGCAACACCGTGATGATGATCATGATTGGTCTCATCATTGCCGCACTGGTGAACTTGGTCGTGTCCCTGTTCACCGGCGTCACCGGAACTGCGATCATCATCTCGATGTTGATTTCGGGTGCCTTCGTCGTGTTGACAGCCTTGTTGACCGCCTGGGAAACCCAGATGATCAAGGAAATGTATGACTCGTCGGATGTGGGTGACACCGCCACCCGCAAGTCGATCTTCGGTGCCTTCATGCTTTATGGCAGCTTCGTTTCAATCTTTATAAACCTGCTGCAAATCATGGGCTTCCTGAGCAGCGACGAATAAGCTCCACTCAATGAATGACAAAAGCCCCGGTCTTGCGATCGGGGCTTTTTCTATTTACCGAGCTTTGACTTCCCTCTCCCGCCCCTGCGGGGCACCCTCTCCCGCAAGGGGCGAGGGTATGGTTTAAGCAGCCCCCCGCCCCTTGCGGGAGGGGGTAGCGCGGAACGCGCCGGGGGCGGGGTGTCTCTACTTCCCCAACTTCCCCAGTTCAGCCTCAAGCTCCGGGACAGCCGTAAACAAATCTGCCACCAAGCCATAGTCAGCCACCTGGAAAATCGGCGCATCGTCGTCCTTGTTGATGGCCACGATGATCTTCGAATCCTTCATGCCTGCGAGATGCTGGATGGCACCCGAGATCCCGACGGCGATGTATAGATCAGGCGCCACCACCTTGCCGGTTTGGCCGACTTGATAATCATTGGGCACATAGCCTGCATCAACAGCGGCGCGTGATGCACCGACAGCGGCGTTCAACTTCTTTGCCACTGCATCCAGCATCTTGAAGTTATCGCCATTCTGCATCCCGCGACCACCCGACACGATCACCTTGGCTGACGTGAGTTCCGGACGGTCTGAGACCGTCAGGTTTTCACTGACATAAGACGACAGGCCAGGATCAGCAGCAGCATTTACGTTTTCAACCAATGCGGAGCCGCCTTCAGCCGCAGCTGCAAACGAGGCCGTGCGCACAGTGATAACTTTCTTCGCATCCAGAGACTGCACGGTCTGCACTGCGTTTCCGGCGTAAATCAATCGTACGAACGTGTCGGCAGATTTGACTTCGGAGATATCCGAGATTTGCATCACGTCGAGGAGGGCTGCAACACGCGGCATGTAGTTCTTGCCGTTGGTGGTGGCAGGAGCCACCAGGTGATCATAGCCTGAAGCCAACGCCACGATAGCCGCAGCCATGGGTTCCGCCAGAGGGCGCTCCAAGGCAGCACTTTCAAGATGCAGGACTTTCTTGATGCCACTCAATTTCGCCGCGGCTTTGGCAGCGCCATCGGCCTTGTGACCTGCCACAAGCACATGCACATCGCCACCCATTTGGGCAGCAGCAGTCAATGCTTTGTGGGTTGCATCCTTGATCGATGTGTTGTCGTGTTCCGCAATCAGAAGAACGGCCATTTCAGAGTGCTCCCACAGATTTGAGTTTACCAACAAGCTCGGCCACAGACGCAACCTTCACGCCTGCATCACGCTTTGGCGGATCTTCGGTCTTGATGACTTTCAGGCGGTGCTTGGTGTCAACGCCATAATCAGCGGCCGTCTTTTCCTCGAGCGGCTTTTTCTTCGCCTTCATGATGTTGGGAAGCGAGGCATAGCGCGGCTGGTTCAACCGCAAGTCCGTCGTCACGATCAACGGCATTTTGACTTTGAGTGTCTGCAAGCCGCCGTCAATTTCGCGGGTGATGATGGCTTCACCAGCACCCGGTTCCAGCTTCGAACAGGCCGTTGCTTGGGCCCAACCCAAAAGGGCTGCCAACATTTGTCCAGTCTGGTTGGCATCATCGTCAATGGCTTGCTTGCCCAAAATGACGATTTCTGGCTGTTCTGCCTCAACCACGCCTTTCAGGATTTTGGCCACTGCAAGTGGCTCAATCAGGTCATCGTGCTTCACCAGAATAGCCCGGTCGGCACCCATGGCCAAAGCTGTGCGCAAGGTTTCCTGCGCTTGTTGAGGGCCAATCGACACCACAACGATTTCAGTGACGACTCCTTTTTCTTTCAATCGAATGGCTTCTTCGACGCCAATTTCGTCGAAAGGGTTCATTGACATCTTGACGTTCGCCAACTCCACGCCCGAACCATCAGCCTTCACACGGATTTTGACGTTATAATCAACCACGCGTTTGACCGCGACCAACACTTTCATGAGCAACTCCTGAAAAACATTGGCCGGACCCTAGTTTCGAGGGGTTTTGAAGTCAATTCCGCTTGCGGCGTGACGCGGTGGATTGCGACGATTTGGCTGGATCACAACTGCTTTATCAACTCATCTAACTCTGGATCAGGAACGCCAAGGGCATGCAAGTGTTCAGCGGTGCTTTTGACATAGTCCAAACAACTTCCAGCTTCGCCGTAGCCTTGACGCACATAAGTCAATTTTTCATCCCGGGTCTTTTGACCGGCATATTGCTCATGATCACGGTCAACAACATAGGTTGTGGCCTGCACGGTTCGCCCGTCGGCCAAATTCACCAGCAGTTTCTTTTCAAGGTAAACATGGGTGACCAGTTCTCGTGCCGTTAAATAGGCATGGGTTTGCGGCCAGAGTGCATCTTCAACTTCAAAGGCAACGCCATGGCAGTGTCCGCCCTCGTCCAAGCCAAAAACCAATCCCAGACAATCTGTGGTGCCCCGATATTTGTGCGACAACACACACAGCGAACGATGCCACCCCTCAAGCCTTGCAGGCTCTGAATGAATGAACGAGAACCCGGGCCGCCAGATCAGTGACCCATATCCGAACACCCAGCGTGTCGTGCTCATGCCGGTGGTGGCCCGCGGCCGAAATCGGGGGCTGCCGTGTCTTGCCCCGCCTGAATGATGCTGCGTCTCACGTCGCGGGCACGGGTGAACAAATCAAACAACGTGTCCCCGTCACCCCAGCGAATGGCCCGTTGCAACAATGACAGCTCTTCAGAAAAGCGCCCCAACATTTCGAGCACCGCTTCACGGTTGTTCAAAAACACATCGCGCCACATGGTGGGATCAGACGAAGCAATGCGGGTGAAATCGCGAAAGCCGCCAGCAGAATATTTGATGACTTCGGAATCCGTCACTTCTTCCAGATCTGACGCTGTGGCCACGGTGTTGTAGGCAATGAGGTGCGGCAGGTGACTGGTGATGGCCAGAACCAGATCGTGGTGCTCAGGCGTCATTTCATCAACCATCGAACCCAAACCTTCCCAGAAGGCCTTGAGCCTGGCGACGGCTTTTGCCTCAGCATGGGGTGGCGGGGTGATGATGAACCATCGATTGTCGAACAGCGATGCAAAGCCTGCGCGCGGGCCCGATTGTTCGGTGCCCGCAATCGGGTGACTGGGAATGAAATGCACGTTCAGAGGAAGATGTGGTGCCACGTCACGCACCACCGCACCTTTGACCGAACCCACATCCGTGAGAGTACAACCGGATTTGAGATGTGGTCCAATTTCTTGAGCAAGCTCCGCATAGGTGCCAATCGGCGTGCACAGCACCACAAGGTCGGCGTTTTTGACTGCTTCGGCAGCTGTTTCATGAACGTCATGAACAATGCCAATCTCAAGTGCCGTCGCCCGCGTTTCGGCACTGCGGGCATAGCCGCTGATATGTTTGACCAGCCCGCCACGTCGTGCCGCATGAGACAGGGATGAGCCGATAAGGCCTAGACCAATCAGTGCCATTTTTTCAAACATCACACTCACGCCATGAATCCTTTGAGGGCTTTCACCAGCGCGTGGTTGGCTTCTTCTGTGCCCACCGACATGCGAAGCGCATTCGGCATGCCGTAACCATCCATGCGGCGGACCACCAGACCTTCATCCTGCAAATAAGCGTCAGCCTTGGCCGCTGTTTTTTCTTTTGTAAAATGCACGAGAACAAAATTCCCGACACTGGGAACGACGCTCAAACCCAGTTTGGAAATCTCATCGGTCAACCAACGCAACCACCTTGTATTATGCACCAAGGCCTGATCCATAAATGATGTATCTTGTATCGACGCAACACCAGCCGCGATGGCGGGCAGCGACACATTGAACGGTCCACGCATGCGATTAAGCACATCCATGACATGCAAAGGGCCATAAGCCCACCCCAGTCGCAATGCTGCAAGGCCATGGATTTTCGAGAACGTGCGCGTCATCACCACATTCTCAAACTCCGACACCAACGCAATGCCGGGTTCGTAATCATTCGCCGTCACGAATTCGGCGTAAGCCGCATCCACGATCAACAATACATCGGGTGCCAGGGCCGCGTGCAAGCGGCGCAAGTCTTGATAGGAGATATAAGTGCCGGTGGGATTGTTGGGATTGGCCACAAACACCATTTTGGTCTTGGGCGTCACAGCCGCAATCATCGCGTCCACGTCGGTCGTGAAAGTGGTTTCCTTCGCCACAACTGATGTTGCGCCGTTGGCCTGAATCACAATCGGGTACACCATGAAGCCGTATTGACTGTACACGGCTTCATCGCCCGGACCCAAGTATGCATGTGCCAGGAGTTGCAGAATTTCATCGGAACCGGCCCCACATATGATGCGATCGGCCGACAAACCGTAACGCTGGGCTATGGCGTCGCGCAGAGCCGTTGCACTCCCGTCTGGGTAAAGTGCGAGTTTTTCCGCTGCCTGTCGATAAGCTGTCACCGCCATGGAACTGGCACCAATCGGCGATTCATTTGACGATAGCTTATGGATTTTGGTGCCCTTGGCGCTGCTCTTGCCGGGCACGTAGGCTTCAATCTCCAATATCCCGGGCTTGGGCACGGGTCGCTGCACACTGATTGTCATCATCAAACCTCGATGGCCGAGGGATAGCGCCCAGCGAGCTTCAGGCCAAGTGAGATATTTGACCGCGTCAATCCGACAATCGGGCTTTCATGTTCCGAGTGAAAACCTGTCAAGGCCGACAAGCGCCATGGCCCGCTCTTCACTTGCCATAATGGCTGCAAGGCAAAGTCACGCGGCAAATTGCCTTCCGTGATCAGCAGTGTTTCATCATGGCCTGAGGCTTCCATGGGGGCATTGCCAAAAATCAAAAGCTGGGGTGCTGCTTCACCTTTCATCACCGGAAGTGCGCCAATGATCTGTGCCGTTCCGGCTTTTCCTGCAACACAGGCTTCGATCCATGGTGCTTCAGTTTCGACCACGCAAATGTCGCCGGGATTGACATTGACCTGTATCAAGGCTTGCGCCTCATCTTTCCAGTCCTCCACAACCATGGCCGGAAAATGCGCGTTGAGCTGGAGACGCATCCCCAATGTCTGCGCCAGACGTTTTGAGATATGGATGGTGATGGGCGCTTGCGACAAACTCGATTCCGTCAAAATGCCGCGCCATGTGCGCAAGGCAAAAGACGGGTCGAGTCCTCGCGTTTTGGCCAGTTCCATGATGCGGCGGTGAATTTGAGCTTCCCGCGCTGGTCGCAACGGCGAAACAGTGGTCTTTGCGGTGACTTGCTTGAGCGACTTGACCTGTTGCGTCACGTCCCGCCTCTTCGCCAAAAGGCTCAGCAACTCTTCATCAATCCCGTCCAATTCGCGCCGCAAGGCGTCCAATGCAGGTGCAGCAGTGGTCAAGTCAGTCATCATGCAATCCGGTATCTAAACTGTCACAATCATTACGCTGGTTTTGACCGCAATGTGAACCCCTTCATTCCCTGTCTTTACGAACCGGTTGAGGTGCAGGCAGCAACACAGGCCGGAATCGCGGCACAAAGCGCCTGGCCCGTTTGCCGGAGGAAAACGCATAAACCTGCTTCATGGCCTCAACAATGGTGACGCCGGCAAAACGGTTCAGCATCCGCACCCCTGCCATATCAAAACTCTTCGCGGTTTTCATGATCGTTTCGTTGCGAAAAGGCGGCAGATAGAGCGCACTGCGCCATTGGGTGGGGGTGAACTTGGCGTCCCGCAGCAGGCTGGAGATTTGTCCGTAGGAAAACGGCTGGCCATGGCCAAAAGGCGTTGATTCAGACGCCGCCCACAGCCCCCGTCGGTTGGGTACCACCAAAATCAGCCGCCCCTGCGGTGCGAGCACCCGCCACACCTCTTGCAGCATTTCAAGGGGTGTTTCAGCATGTTCCAGTCCATGCACCACCAGCGCCACATCCACCATGCTTTCGAGAAGCGGCAGATCCACTTCATCGACCAGCGCTGAACGGTTGGGAGAACTTGGAGGCCAATGAATGACACCCTGACGTGCCATCATGAAGGACAAACTCACCACATCATCATCGTCAGCGTCAAGAAACGGGGTCGCATAACCCAGTCCCATCACGGTTTCCCCGGATTTGCCTCGCGTCAGTCCTGCCAACTGCCGCTTCAATAGACCAGCAGCAGTGGTTCCCAATGTGGTGGCGTAGAATTCCCTGAAGTCGACAACATGCATGATCCGACCTTATTACGACCTCCGGCGATTGATAAGGTGATAAATCTTCTGAAACGGTGTAAATCCGATTCATGTCCCATCTTGATGTTCACCAGTTCATTTGCCGCGACGACAATTATGGCGTGCTTGTGCATGACACCGTCACCGGCACCACCATATCAATCGACGCGCCCGACGCCAGAGCCATTACCGACAACCTGAAAAAGCGGGGCTGGCAGCTCACACATATCCTCACCACGCATCACCATATCGACCATGTTGAAGGCAATCTCGAACTCAAGGAACATTTTGGTTGCCGGATCATCGGGCCCGAAGCCGAAAAAGATCGCATTCCCGGCATTGGCAAAACGGTCAAAGGCGGCGATATCCTTGATCTCGCCCAGCGAAAGCTGAAGGTTTATGACTGCCCCGGCCACACCCTGGGGCAGGTGACCTATCACTTCATCAATGACTACTTGTTGTTTGCCGCCGACAATATCTTTGCCATGGGGTGTGGCCGCGTGCTCGAAGGCACCCTGGAGCAGATGTACCACTCCGTAAACCAGTTCCGCGATGTGCAGCCCATGACATCAGTTTATTGCGGCCATGAATATACCGAAGCCAATGCAAAATTTGCGTTGACTGTGGAACCCGGAAACCGCGCTTTGCAGATGCGGGCCACGGAAGTGCGAAACCTGCGGGCGCAAGGCAAAATGACCTGCCCCACCACGATTGGCGATGAACTGAAAACCAACCCTTATTTTCGCTGCAACTCCCCTGAAATCAGGGCCAACTTGAATATGCCTGATGCCACTGATGCCGAGGTTTTTGCAGAACTCCGCACACGGAAGAATAATTTTTCCTGATTAAGGTCGTTTGAAAATCATGTCCTTCGCCGCAAGCACGGCACCTGCGGTGATGAGCAAACATGCAGCGATGATGGACCAGTGCAGTTCAGCAAATCCAGCCAGCAGCAGCACAAGTGTCGACAGCAACGGTGCAGCATAGGCGGATGCGCCCAGGATCATGGGGTCACCATGTTTCATGCCGAAGTCCCAGGCATAAAAACCAAGGCCCAGTGGCAAGAGACCAAGACCGATGATGGCGATCCATTGTATGCCCGTCAGCGGCCAGACCGTTGTTTCAAGCGCAAGATGTGACAGTCCGGCGAGCACACCCGTCATCAGGCAAAAGCCTGCGACAATATCCGATGAAATTTTGCCATAACGCCGGATCGATACCGAATAGGCCGCCCAATAAATGGCATAGGGCAACGCAATCATGTGACCCGCCTGCAAGCCTTGTGTCAGCCCAAAGCTTTGCCCCTTGCTCACAACAAACCATGCGCCGATCAAACCTAAGGCTGCTCCGGCCAAATGATGAGCCTTCAGCTTCTCACCCGGCAGAAGGCCTGCAAACAGCACAATGAACAATGGCCATAAATATGCGATCAGGCTGACCTCCAGAACCGGAGCCCGTTGCACGGCCATAAAATAAAGAAAATGCGCGCCAAACAATCCCGCCACATTATGCACCCACACAATGGGTGACGTTTGCAAAAGCACGCGGGCGGCACCCGGGCGAAAAGGCCAACTGGCAACACCCACAAGTCCGCCAATGGTGAAGGCCATGGCGGTGATTTGCAACGGCGGCACATCACCAGCAAGTTTTGAAAAGAAAGCCAACAAGCCCCATGTCAGAACAGCTGCAAAGCCAATCAAGGTTGCGGTTTTCGGGCTGTAACGGGACTGGGTTTCTGCTGACATGGGATGACAATGTGTTTTTCTAACCTATTCCTCTGAGAGAAATCGGGAGACTTGTCCATGCCAAAAACAGCACTCGAAAAGCTAAGAACACCTATGGATGTGCGCATCGTCAATGAACTGCCGGCAGGTGCTAAACACTGGGGCCCACCCGGCGCAACCATGGTCATATCGACGCCACAGGAAATTGAGAGTTTCGTGGCGCAAATCCCCAAAGGCAGGCTGGCCACGCTAGAAACACTGCGCCATGCAATCGCCTTGCGTCACGACACAACCATTACCTGCCCGGTGACGACGGGATTGTTCTTGAACACCGTAGCAAGGGCCGCTGAAGAACAGGCCATAATGGGAGCAAAACGCATAACGCCCTGGTGGCGTATCATTCGCACCGATGGCAGCTTGAATGAAAAATTTCCGGGCGGCGTTGAAGAACATCAAAAAAGACTGATCAGCGAAGGCCACGCAATTCTGAAAAGTGGAAAAACAAAATGGAGAGTCATCGACTTCGAGAAAAAATTGTCGCGATTTCAGGCTTGAGAACGCCTGTGCAAATAGGGCCCGAGCACTGACAGCAACACCGCCACAATGATGATACCGCCACCGATGAAAGCCGACTGTTCAGGCACCTCATTCACAACCAGCCATGGCCACAGCGGATTCAAAACAGCATCCAACATGGCGATCAAGGACAGTGTCACGGCCGGCACTGACTTTGCACCCTTGGCATACCAAATAAGCGGGATGGCCAGTTGCAAAAGCGCCATGCAGGCCAGCATGCCGATATACTTGAACGGCACATCAAAGCCGCCACCGTCTTGAAACAGGTAGCCCGCAAAACCAGCGCCCACAAATGCAATGGCACCACCCAGACAAATGGACGGCGTCATATCCACGGCCCGGTAGCGGCGCAGTGCAAGCGTCTGTACGGCAAAACAAAGCGGCACCAACAGCGATACAAATACGCCCAATGCGTTGCCGTCAATCAATCGATCCCTGACAATCCAGCCCATGCCCACAAGCGCCAAGAGCGCTGCACACCACGCCGCCCAGCCCGGCCTCTCACCCGTCATCCAAGGACTGAGCAGCCCCGTGAACAACGGCGATGTTGCACCAATTACCGCAATTACCGCAGTTGAAACCAAGGTGAGCGATGTCACATACATGGTGGAGCCAAAGGCAAACAGTCCGGCCGACAGCCAAAGTGCTGCCCTCGGCACCTTGCGGAACACATTCAATGTGTCATTGCCGTAGGTGAGCACCAGATAGCAAAGAATGCTGACAAATGTCCAAAAGCCACGCCAGCAGTTGAGCTCCCAACCTGAAAGTTCTGGCATCATGCGCACGAACAAGCCGGACAAGGACCATCCAACAGTCGCCATCAACACAAAGCCCACACCACGTTCGTAAGATTGCTGCACTGCTGATTCCATGTTTTGCCGATACCATAAGTAGCCATAAAAGCGCGTTAATAAAAGCTCTTACCCGTTCACCAACATAACTTGTGCAGTACTGACGAGAGTGTTAGCTGCGGACCATGTTTTCCATTCAATACGAACTCGCTGCACTGGCCGCGGCAACCTGTTGGGCCGTCACGGGTATGATTGCGCCAGCGCCAGCAGCGCACCTGGGTGCGCTGGCGTTCAACCGACTTCGGCAGGTGTTCGGCACGTTGTTTCTGGCGCTCTATGTTGTTGCTTCTGGAGCATGGCAAAGTTTGTCTTGGGATATTATGCCGCTTTTGATCATCTCCGGGCTGCTTGGCATTTTCATTGGCGACTCCCTGCTCTTTACCGCCCTTAACCGGTTGGGACCGCGACGTGCGGGCATTCTGTTTGCGTTCAATGCACCACTTGCGGCCCTCTTGGGCTGGAGTTTTCTGGGCGAAACACTGTCGCTTACGGCTGTCGCCGGAATAGCTGTCACGGCGGCTGGCATTGCCTTGGCCATAGTGTTTGGCCACCGTGGACGATCAGCTGTGGGGTTGGAGACCATCCAGGGTTCGCTTGCAGTGGGTGTCGCCATCGGATTGGGTGCAGCGCTGGGTCAAGCCCTCGGCATCATCATTGCCAGACCGTTGATGCAGGCCGGGCTTGACCCCTTCCTGGCCTCACTGGTGCGGGTGGGCGTGGCCGCTGCCTGTTTAAGTGTGCTGTTGCAAATGCCGATTGAAAGCGTGAAACAAAAAGCCCCGCTCAACGGAAAGATCGCAGCTTACACCGCAACTGTCGGCTTTCTGGGTTTGGGCATCGGCATGACTTTGCTGTTGTTTGCTTTGTCCGGTGGCAAGACGGGGATTATCTCCACGCTCTCAGCCACAACTCCTGTGATCATCCTGCCGATGCTGTGGGCCAAGACAGGTGTGCGGCCCGCGGCCGGTGCATGGGTCGGTGCGGGACTTGTGGTCGTGGGCATGGCAATGCTTTTTGCAGGCCGCTAATCAACCCCGCAAAGCCAC
This sequence comes from Hyphomicrobiales bacterium, assembly GCA_031421835.1. Classification (GTDB taxonomy): domain Bacteria; phylum Pseudomonadota; class Alphaproteobacteria; order Rhizobiales; family Aestuariivirgaceae; genus Aestuariivirga. The sequence continues at coordinate 27,622 of JANOPL010000149.1, forward strand.
GTTATCAGGATCATAAGGGCTCTCAGCAATGACTGTTGTCTTGAACAGTTTGCCCAACACTTTCACTTCAAGCTCAGTGCCAACAGCTGACTGATCAGGTCTGACCATGCCGAGCGCCAATGACTTGTTCACCCGGAACCCAAAGCCACCATTGGTGGCGCGGCCGATAAGTTTGCCCTTGCTGTAAATCGGTTCGGAGCCTCGCACATCCGACCAGTCATCGGTGATGCCATGCACCTCCATGGTCACGAAGTTCCAGTTAAGACCTTTTTCGCGCGCCGCCACCAACGCGTCACGACCAATGAACTGGCCTTTGTTCGGATGCACAAAACGATCAAGACCTGATTCATAGGCATTGTATTCGATTGACAGTTCACGCGGGATCAATCGGTAGCTCTTTTCAATGGACATCGACGACATGGCCTTGATGCCATAGGGACGGATGTTGAATGCCTTGCCCGCATCCATGAGAAGGTCAAACAAGGCCACCTGCTGTTCCACCGGCACATGGAATTCATAGCCGAGCTCGCCCACGAAATTGACACGCAGCACAGGTGTGGTCACAGGCCCCACATGAATGCGTTTGCCGGAAAGCCACGGGAAGGCCGCATTGGAAAGATCGGCATCTGTGAGCTTCTGCAACACATCGCGGGCTTTGGGGCCAGCGAGCACGAGCACACCCAGCCGTTCTGTCCATGACTCGAATTTGACAGAGCCATCGCGCGGCAGAAGTTTTTGCAGGCAGTCATGGTCATGCCGTTCGAAGGCGCCAGCTGAGACGAGGTAATAGACCTGCTCCCGCGCCTTGAACACTGTGAACTCCGCACGCACACCGCCCAGCGGTGTGAGCAGATGGCAGAGTGCCACGCGGCCCACCTTTTTCGGCATCTTGTTCGCAAGGATGGATTCAAGCCATGCCTCCGCTCCCGGGCCGGTGATGAAGCATTTCGCAAAAGCCGACATGTCCTGAATGCCGACATGGCGCATGGTGTTCACACATTCCTCGCCCACATATTTGAAATAATTCGAACGGCGGAACGACCATTTCTCTTTGATTTGCCCGTCTCGCGACGGGGGCGCATGATTGTGATTGGTCAGCGTGTCGTCGCTGTTCAACTCGTCTGCCGAAAGGCTATAGCCCTGCGGTGCAAACCAGCCCGGACGTTCCCAGCCATAAACCGACCCGAAAACGGCACCCAACGCTTCCATGCGCGCATGTACAGGTGTTGTCTTCAAGGGGCGAGCGGCGACGCGTTCTTCATCCGGATAATGCGGCGTGAACACGTTGGCGTATGCTTCTTCGTTCTTGATCTTGAGATAACCCTTGCTGGCGTAGGGTCCAAAGCGGCGGGGGTCCACACCCATCATGTCGATGGTCGGCTCACCATCGACAATCCATTCCGCCAACTGCCAGCCTGCACCACCTGCTGCCGTCACACCAAAGGAATGACCCTCGTTAAGCCAGAAGTTTTGAAGACCAGGTGCAGGTCCGATGATAGGCGAACCATCGGGGGTATAGGCAATGGCACCATTGTAGACTTTCTTGATTCCCACTTCACCAAACGCCGGAACGCGGGTGATCGCGGTTTCGATGTACGGTCCCAAGCGGTCCAGGTCTTCCTGGAACAACTCATATTCCGACTGGTCGGAAGGACCATCGAAATAACAAACGGGTGCACCTTTTTCATAAGGCCCCAATAGCAGCCCGCCATTTTCTTCACGCATATACCAGCTGGAATCCGCTTCACGCAAAACCCCCATTTCCGGCAAGCCTTTGGCTTGTCTTTCACGGATCAGCGGATGCGGTTCAGTGACAATATATTGATGCTCAACCGGAATGACGGGAATATCGAGGCCCACCATCTCGCCTGTCTTCCGGGCGAAGTTTCCAGTGCAGGACACCACATGCTCGCAAGTGATCGTACCTTGGTCTGTCGTGACAACCCACTTGCCATCAGGGTTTTGGGAAATCGCAGTTACAGTGGTGTTGCGATAAATTTCAGCTCCCCGCGCGCGGGCACCTTTTGCCAAGGCTTGTGTCAAATCTGCGGGTTGCACATAGCCATCATCCGGATGCTGGATGGCACCCAATATGCCATCGGTCTCGCACAGTGGCCAAATTTCTTTCACCTGCTCCGGCGTCAACATGTTGACCTTGATGCCAAGTGTTTCGGCAATGCCGGCATAATACATGAACTCATCCCACCGATCTTTGGTGCGGGCCAGGCGGATGTTTGAGACGATTTTCAAACCAACATTCTGACCCGTCTCGGCCTCCAGTTCACCATAGAACTTGACCGAGTATTTGTGGATCATCCCAACCGAGTAAGACATGTTGAACAGCGGCAGCAGGCCTGCGGCATGCCAGGTGGAGCCCGACGTCAGCTCCTTCCGCTCAATCAAGACAACGTCAGACCAGCCCTTTTTGGCCAGATGGTAAAGCGTTGAAACCCCCACCACACCACCACCGATGACCACAACTTTTGCTTCTGTTTTCATGGGGTGTTTCCTGCTGAACCAAAGGATTTCTGTACTCACACCATTAGTGAGGAAAATTCAACAGGCGTGAAAGACAAGCGACAGCAGCGTGTTGGATTACGACACGGGCTTGCGGAAATAAACCGTGGTACCGCCGCCGGAAAACGGCGTTTCAGCATAATTTTCAAATCCCAACCGTGTGTAAAGACTGACATTCGAGACAAAGGCCTTGTTGGTCAGCAAACGGATTTCCGCCAGCTGAAAGGTCCGCGCAAGGTCGGCCGCATGTTCGAGCAAGCGCCGCGCCAGACCTCGACCTTGGTGAGATACTGATACCGCGATGTTCTCGATGTAGAGATGATCAGATTTCGGAATCATTTCTATGAGCGCAATCAACACGCCATCGTGCTCCACCAGATCAACCCAGTGCTCAACAACTGCCTTTTCATAGTCAGCTGCCATGGGCATCGGTTCACGGCCGATCATGGGAATCCACTTTGCATAGACTGCTCGCGTCAGCTCACGGACCGCTGCGGCATCCGCTTTGACGGCTCGGCGAAACATCAAGGCTGCGAGATCAACGCTCATATCTCCTGCGCCATCATTTCCGCCACAGCCAAATCCTCAGGTGTGTTGATATTAAAAAAAGGATCATGTGGTACAGCGGCCCACACGACTTTTTCTGCTTTCGCGCGTGTTACAAAGTCCTGTACCCGTTTCATGCCTTCGGTCTCAATCAATCGGCCAAGTGGCTTGGCCATCGCCGTGGTCCAGATACCCGTGAGATAATGATCTTGACCTGCACTCCGCGCAATGGCGGCCCCTGTGTCTTCACCGCCTTCAAGCAGACGCTTGACCAAGTCCAATGGCAGAAACGGCGCATCGGACGGCACGGTCACAACAGCGTCAAAGCCATTTGATGAACCATAGCAAAGCGCTGCCTGCAAGCCAGCAAGCGGTGTTCCCACGTCGGTCAACACATCTCCAACAACGACAACTCCCGTTGCCGCAAAACGCGACGCATCTCCATTGGCATTGATCACCACATCATCAACTTGAAAACGCAAGCGGGACAGCGTGCGCTCCAGCAAGGTTGCCCCTGCAAGCGCCAAAAAACTCTTCTCAACGCCGCCCATGCGGGTGGAGTGTCCTCCCGCAATAATCGCTCCCAGTATTTTCATCCGTGCGGATATAGCCGGTTCGGCGGTGTGACGATTTTGATGGAGTCGCCCGTGTGAATTTCACCTTCGCGTTCGACCCAAGCCGTGACACCGCGTTTATGCATGGCAGCTTTCACCACGTTGAATTGCGTGCCGGGGTGATGGCGTTCAACGACCTTGGCAATCTGCGAGCAGGGGTAGTTTTCCATGTCGACAACCAAAGTGGCGCCCGACGGAAATTGCAACCTTGTGGAGGGCGGCAACATGGTAAAATCAGGAATCGATTTGACCACAATATTTGCGCCAAACCACGAGGGGTCAATTGCCGGAATCTTGAGCCGGTCGGCAATATCAGCCAGTTCTTCGACCGCAAGCAGCGTCACCTGCCGCACATTGCGAATATCAATATCGCGCTTGTAAAGCGGCAAGGTGCGGCTGTCCGATTTGCGCGTCAGCCCCGTATGGCAATCACCTTCAGGTCCAGCGAATGTCAGTCGTATGTGTCCAGTACTGGTTTTCTCAAAACCTGTTTCACGCGAACCGCGTGATAAAATCTCGGTCACTTCACCCCGGAACGGCAGAATGCTTAAAAGTGTCATATGGTCACTCCTCAAAAAACTGCCTATACGATTGCACGATGACCAGCAACCACCCGGAAACCCAATTGGACCTCACAGAACTTCTCTGTCCGCTCCCCGTGTTGAAGGCACGAAAGCGACTGGAAGCCATGGCCAGCGGTGACATCTTAAAGGTTATCGCCACTGACCCCATGTCAGCCATCGACATGCCGCATTTTTGTAGCCAGCAAGGCCATGTTTTGCTCAGCTATGATACAATTGACCGTCAACATATCTTCAGGATCAGGCGTAAATGAGTTTCGATTTCGGCAGCTTCAATGAATATGGCACCTTGCGGAAAGTGGCGATACGCGCGCCTTCGCAAGCATTGCAGAACGATCTGAAAATTGACAGCGAATGGAAAGACTTGAATTGGCATTCACGCCCTGATCTGGAAAGCGCGATGGGCGAGTATAAGGATTTTGAGAACGCTTTAACCTCCACGGGTGCGGAAGCCATTCATCTGCCATCAGGAAACGGCCTCACCCTCGATGCGCTCTATACCCGTGACGCTCTTGTGATTACGCCGAAAGGCATCGTCAAACCACGCATGGGAAAACCTCAGCGCCGCCAGGAATCAGACACCAATGCCGCAGCGCTCGTTGCCTTGGGATTTCCGATTGCAGGCGAAATCACTGGCGAAGGCAAGCTCGAAGGTGGTGATTTGGTCTGGCTTGATCGTCACACATTGCTGGCTGGTATTGGCTATCGCACAAACTTGGAGGGTGTGCAGCAATTGCAAAAACTCTGCGGCAATGATGTCGAAGTCATGTGGTTTGATATGCCACACCACAAAGGTGTGTCAGACGTGTTTCACTTGATGAGTGTGCTGTCGCCCGTCGATCAGAATTTGGCGGTTGTGTATCAGCCCCTGATGCCCGTGCGTCTGGTTGAGTTGCTGCAAGAACGGGGCATGGGTTTTGTCGCGGTACCGGAACACGAGTTTGACTCGATGGGCTGTAACGTGTTCGCCATCGGACCACGTCATGTGTTGTGCGTCGAGGGTAATCCTGAAACGGTAAAGCGGATGCAAGCGGCTGGTGTGAAAGTCGAAGTGCTTGCCGCCCATGACATCAGCCGCAAAGGCGAAGGCGGACCAACGTGCTTGACCAGGCCACTTGTCAGAGCATGATCAGAACAACGCTTTCACCGGATTTGTGAAACCAACAGTCACCATTCCATCCGCATGTTCAATCAACGGGCGCCGGATGAGCGATGTATGCGCAGTGGCCAGTGCCACGGCTTTGGCTTCCGTCAAATTCTCGGTGTCGGATTTCGGCAGTCCCCGCCACGTGTAGCCGGCTTTGTTGATAAGCTTTTCCCAACCACCAACAGCTTTCGCCCAAGCGGCAACTTGCGCCTTGGTAGGCGGGGTTTCCTGATGATCGGTGAAAACCACCTTCACTTTCTTCTCGTCCAAAAACGCCAACGCCTTTTGGCACGTGGAGCACTTCTTCAGTCCGTACACTTTCATCACATCACCTCAACGACAGGGTTTTATCTGTAAAGGCCGCTCCGCCTCCTTCAATCTGATCGGTGAAAGCCCGGAACAAGCCTTCGATTTCTGCCTTTTCAATGTCTTTCACGATGAACACCATTTTGGTTTCAACCAGGCCATTGCCCCAGCCTTCAAGGCGCACCGGCGGATGCAACACATGTTGCACCGCATGAATGGCAAGCGGGCGTGACCGATCATCAGAGGTCAGAATGATCCCCTTCATGCGCAGCAAATTCGGGCCATGATAGCTCGTCAGCAGTTCGAGGAACAATTCAAGCCCTTGCGGCGAAATGGGTCTCTGATCACGCAACGCAAAAGAGCGGATGTTGCGATCATGCCGCGTGGCATCCTGGTTGTGCCGGGCTTTTTCCGACCGCTCCACACCTTCGATTGCCAACCACCCCTGCACATCAGTTGATTTTTTGGCGGCATCATAGAGGCCGGTATTGAACAAATTCTCGGCCTTGGCTTCACCACGGTGCGTCGTTAACAGCCGCGCCGATGGGTTGAGCTTTCGCATGCGGGCGATGATCGCGAACAACATATCCTCGCCCTCTTTGCCTTCCAATAGATCAAGCTTGGTCAACACAATCCGGTCCGCCATCGCAACTTGTTTGACAGCTTCAGGGTGCGCATCCAACGTCGCCATGCCGTTGAAGCCATCAACAACTGTGATGACGCCTTCAAGCTTCACCCGCTGCAACAACACATCATCACGCATCAACGCATGCAGAACGGGTGCAGGATCGGCAAGCCCCGTGGTTTCAATCACGATCCGGTCGAACGCCTTCAATGTGCCAGCCAAACGCTTATCCAACAGCGAGTTTAGAGTATCGATTAGATCACCGCGAATGGTGCAGCATAAACAGCCTGAAGATAACTCAACGATCGTCTCATCAGATTTCTCAACCAATAAATGATCGAGTCCGATCTCTCCAAACTCATTGATGATGACGCAGGCATTGCTCAACATCGGGCTCTTCAACAGCGTATTGAGAAGCGAGGTTTTACCGGAGCCAAGAAAACCGGTCAGCACTGAAACGGGAACAAGGGTCATCACCTGAGTTTGCTTTCACCCGAAAAAAATAAGCCCGCAAGAACGACCATTATTGGCGCATTAGCGCTTTTTCGTTTTCAAAGGGATTTTGGTTCTCACCCGTTTCTTGGCTTTTTGAACCGGTTTGATCGGCACATCATCGCTGTCAGCTTCAGACCCTTGCGAGACCGGCTTCACTTTGGGTTGGGTGGATTTGACATATGTGGCGATTTGCTCGACCAGGGCGGGTGGCATCACATCGCAGTGTGCACCTTCAGCGCGGTAAGCCGTGCACAGAGATAAGCTTTCAGCCTGCGGAATATTCCACATGAGTGCTGCAAAACCCGCTTTGTCTGGCAGCTTCACCACGCCTGCCTCCGACCGGGTGGTAAGACCAAACGGACTGAGCACACGACCCCGCAAGGCCATGTCGGCTTTCAACATGTTGTCGTAAGTGCCAAACGAAACAGCCCAGCCTTGCAACCCCTCGCCGTCGGCCAACTGTACGGGGGATTTGCGCTTGCACACATCAACCGTCATGTCCTTCGGAACGATGGCCCCCTGCGGCAAGTTTACAATTTCAGCCACCCGCGTCAGTCCTTGCTGGGGTGCAGCCAGAAAGCCCTGCTCCAGAAGTTCCTTGGCTTTGATCGCACGGTTACCGCCTGATTTGGCCCCCATCACAACGGCGATCAATTTACGTCCATTGCGCGTGGCTGAGGCCACCAGATTATAACCGGAGTTGCACACAAAACCCGTCTTCATGCCATCGGCTTCCGGCATGATGCGAATGAGCGAATTGCGATTGGCCAAGCGGCGCTTGCCCACAGCCACATACTCTTGCGAGAAATAGCCGGCATGTTGTGGAAACTCATTGACGATGATGGCCGCCAATACGCCAATATCCCGCGCACTTGTAATGTGGCGCGGATCAAATAGACCGTTGGGATTGACAAAATGCGAAGCCGACAATCCCAATGTCTTTGCTACTGCGTTCATTTCGTCTGCAAAGCGGGCTGACGATCCCGAAGCGGCCTCTGCCAATACGAATGCCATGTCATTGGCCGAATACACCAACAGGGCCTGAAGCGCAAAATCGACAGAAACTGTTTTGCCCGATGGAACACCAATCT